>NZ_JBIVGI010000040.1:0-67952 GCF_044748625.1 Kitasatospora sp. NPDC089913
TGACCCTGGCGCCCGCCCGCCCCCCCCCCCGGTGGCGGGCCGCCCGGGGGCGCCCGGGCGGGGGCCCCCGCCCGGCCGGGGGGCCCCCCCGGGGGGCGGGCCCCCCCGGCGTCCCGCGAGCACGGGCGTCCGGCTAGGAGGACAGCTTGCGCATCAGCCGCACACCCTGCGTCGGCGTGAGGTGCGGCAGGTACGCCTTGCCGATCGCCCGGGTGATGCTGGGCAGCGCCGCCGGGTCCGGGTACGCCATGTACATCGGCCGGTACTCCGGCTGGAACTTCGCCTTGAAGGCGAGCAGCGAGCGGAAGCCGTACACCGGCTCCAGCACCCGGCCCAGCCAGTCCAGGGTCTTCTGCAGCCCGGTGGGCGGCTCCTTCTCCGAGCGGGCCAGCGGCGCGCCGGAGAGCGAGAGGAACCGCGCGCCCTCCTGCTTGAAGCCCAGCGCGGCCGAGGCGATCAGGAACTCGGTGACGCCGCGGAAGCCGTCCGAGCGCCGCCGCATGAAGTCCAGCGTCCAGCCGACCGGCTCGCCGTCCTCGTAGACCGGCATCCAGCTGGTCAGGCCGTGCACGCTGCGGTCCTCGTCGATCGCGATCAGCAGCCGCACCGCCGGGTCGTCCAGCTCCTCGAGACCGCCGAGGGTGAAGCCCATCTCGGGCAGGCCCTTCTCGGAGACCCACTCCTCGGAGATGGCCCGGATCTGCTCCTTCAGCGCCAGCGGGGCCTCGTGGTACGACCACCACTCGGCGGTGATGCCCTGCTTGCCGGCCTTGTTGAGCGCGGTCCTGATGTCCTGCCACTTGCGGCCGGTGAAGGCGAGGTCGGGCAGGGCGACGACGGTGTCCTCGGCGACCTGGAGCGAGCGCCAGCCGAGCTCCCCGGCCGCGGCCCGGGTCTGCGGGGTGACGCTGTAGAAGCACGGCGTCCAGCCCCGGGCGTCGCAGTACCGGGCGAAGCCGGCCACCGCGCGGTCCCTGGCCGCCGGGTCACCGAAGGGGTCGCCGGTGGTCAGCGCCACGGTGTTCAGCACCCGGTAGGCGACGGCGGCCCGGCCCTCCTCGTCGAACCAGTAGTGGTTGCCGTCCCAGGTGGTGATGAAGGACAGCGTGCCGCCGCCGTGCTCGGTGAGCAGCGCCCGGGCCCGGGCGGCGTCCTCGGCGGCGACCTGGACCACCGGCCGGCGGAAGGTCAGCAGCAGCGCGGCCAGCGCGACCGCCCAGAAGCCGAGCCCGCAGTAGGTCTCCAGGGCGCGGGCGAACCTGCCGACCGCGATCGGGTAGTCCGGCAGCAGGTCGTTGTAGGCGGGCGGCAGGAACTGCGCCGGCAGCCCGTGGACCAGGCCGCGGAAGGTCGCGCCCGGCTCGAACTGCCCGGCGGCCAGGACGCCCAGCCCGGTGTAGGCGGCGGAGGCGACGACCAGCGCCCCGCCGACCACGGCGAACAGCCGGACGAGCACCGGGCGCGGCAGCCGCAGTGTGAAGCGCTTGCGGGTGGCCAGCAGCAGGCCGACGGTGACCATCGGCAGCAGCAGCGCCTCGACGAAGTACTGGAGGACGTCGCTCGAGCCGGTGCTGGTCTCCACGAACAGGACGACCAGCATCACGGTCCAGAGCAGCTCGGTGGCGACGGTGATCCGCCAGGCGAACCGCAGGCCGCGGCGCAGGCCCTCGGCGAGCACCAGCAGCAGGGCCGGGAAGAGCGTGGCCATCAGCCGGGCCGGGGTGTCGAAGATCCGCTGCACGGCGTGCGCGCGGGCGCAGTCGTGGGCCGAGACCGAGCAGAAGTCGGCGACCTCGTCCGGGGTGAGCCGGTGCGAGAGGTAGATCTCCGAGAAGGTGTTGAACGGGCCGGCCGCGTTGTCGTACAGCGAGGCGATCATCGGGCCGAGCGCCGCGGCGACCAGGCAGAGCGCGACCAGCACCCGGGTCTCGGTGTGGGAGGAGCGGTGCGAGCGCAGGTGCGGGCGGCGGCGGAACAGCAGTGCGCCGGCGGCCAGACCGACCAGCGCCCCGCTGAACCGCTGCACGCTCTGCAGGTGTCCCACGTACAGCGCCATCACCAGCGGCACCAGCAGCACCAGCAGGTGCAGCCGGCGGCGCCAGAGCACGGTGAGCCGGTATCCGAGCACGCCGGCCAGCGCGAACAGGCCGACGCCGGGGCCGACGGCGGTCTGGCCGGCTATGGAGACGGTCCACTGCTCGCCGAGCCGGGCACCGACCGCGACCACGACGGTCCCGGCCATGACGCCGACCAGCTGGCCGGCGACCAGCACCCCGACGGTGCGCAGCCGGCCGAGGCGGCGCTCGGCGGCCGGGCCGACCAGGAGCAGCAGCAGGCTGGTGAAGACGTAGGCACCGATGCCGGAGCACCAGAACAGCGAGGTGAGCGGCGTCCACCAGCGGCCCGCGTGGAGGGTCGGCCGCCCGATGCCGACGTGCTCCAGCAGGGCGTCCGACGGCCCCCGGGTGAGGCTGCCGGTGGCGGCGCCGACGGCCCACAGGCCGACCAGCAGCACCAGGGTGAGCGGGGCCTCGCCGAGCCGGGCGGCCAGCCGGGTGACGAGACCCGCGGCCGCGCGGACGGCCCGCTGCCGGGGCCTCGGCGCGGGCGCGCCGGGGCCCGGGGCGCCGCTGTCGGGCCCGCCGGAGTCGGCGGGCGCGGCGTCGGCGCGGCTGGATCCGGACCCGGTGCGGAAGGGCCGGGGCACGAGCAGGCGCGACGCTCCACCGCCGCGGCTCTGCTCCTGCTCGGCGGCGACTCCCGGGGAGGCGCCGAGCAGGGTCACCGGATCATCCCGGTCTGCTGTGCCAGCCAGGGCAGCTGGTCGGCGATGCCGGGCCGGAAGATGATCCAGCCGTGCCCGCCGGGCATGAGGTCGAACTTGGCCTGCATTCCCGCCTCCACGACCGCGCGGTACACCTTCTCCTGCTGCGGCCGGAACTCGTCGTCGTCGCGGCCGACCACGATGGCCCCCGCGGTGTCCGGGAACTTCTTCCGCGCCATCACCTGGAGCGGGTCGACAGCGGCGAACTTCGCCGCGTCGCCGTCGTAGGCCGCCTGGACGGTCTCCTCACGGGTGCCGAGGGTGGGCTCGTCCTGACCGGACATGTCGAGGAACGAGCCGTAGACCTCGGGCGCGTTGACGGCGAGCTGGAGCGCGCAGGTGCCACCCATCGAGGCACCGGCGATCACCCAGTTCTTGCGGCCCTCGGCCGTCTGGAGGTTGGCGTGCACCCAGGCCGGCACGTCCTCGGCCAGGAAGGTCTGGACCTTGGCGATCTTGGAATCGAGGCAGAGCGTGTTGTTCCAGGTCGAGCCCAGCTGGTCGACCATGACCACGATCGGGGCCAGCCCGTGGTGCTCGGCCGCGAAGGCGTCGAGGGAGTCGGCGATCTGGCCGCCGAACACCCAGTCGCCCGGAGTGCCCGGCTGGCCGGCCAGGAGCACGACCACCGGCAGCAGCGGCCTGGGGTTGGCCTGGTAGGCCGGCGGCAGGTACACGTACCCGTCGCGGGACTCGAAGCCGGACTTGGTGCCCGGAACCGCGACGGACGAGACGGTGCCCTTCGCCGGGAGGTCGGCCGGCGGCTGCCAGACCTCCTCCAGCACCTTGCCGGGCGGCCGGCCGATGGTGGCGGCGGCCTTCCCGGTGGTCAGCTCCTGGGTCTTCTCCAGCCACGGCGCGAGCATCACCCGGCCGGTCGGGTACTGGTCGAAGCCCCGGTTCACCTGGGAGGAGGCCATCAGCAGCACCAGGGCCCCGGCACCGACCGCCAGCAGCCGGCGGCGCAGCGTGCTGCCGCGCATCCGGAAGGCGACCAGGGAGAGCCCGAGCAGACCGACCGCGATCCACCAGGTGACGTAGTGCGGGGTCCCCTCGGGGAAGGGGTGCCACCAGTCGTCGACGGCGGTGTCGAGCAGCAGGCTGAGCGCCGCCGCCGTGACCAGGGCCGCGGGCAGCCGGAGGCGCCACCACCCGCGGGTGCGGGACCAGCAGGCGAGGAACAGCAGCGAACCCCAGCCGGCCAGCAGGACGGCGCGCGGGATCGGGCCGCGGGTCAGCGGCCAGTCGATCGGGTTCCAGCTCAGGGCGAGAGAGACGGTGGTCATACGTTCGTCCCCGAACGCCTGGTGTCGGCCAGGAAGCCGTAGGCGACGACGTTGCCGTCGTAGCCCCGCTCCTCGCTGTAGCCCCCGCCGCAGGTGATCACCCGCAGCTGGGCGTCGGCGGCCTGGCGGTACACCCGGTCGTCCGGGAAGTCCTTTCGGTCGTGCACTTCGATGGCGTAGAGCTGGTAGACCGCGGTGCGGCCGTCCTCGCGGAGGATCTCGATCCGGTCCCCGCGGTGCAGCGCGCCCAGGTCGTAGAAGACGGCGGGCCCGCTGTGGTTGTCGACGTGGCCGGCGATGATCGCCGTGCCCCGCTGGCCGGGGGCGGCACCGTCCCGGTACCAGCCGGCGAGGTTCCGGTCCTCCTCGGGAGGGGTCTGGAGGTGGCCGTCCCGGTCGAGGCCGAGGCCGGTGACCGGGGCGTCGAGCCGCACGGCCGGGATCCGGATCCTGGTCGGCCGGGAGGGCCCGAGCGGCGGCACCACGGAGACCGGCGCGAAGCCGGTGAGGGCCTGCCCGCTGCCGGGGGCCGGGGGGAGCACGACGTGACCGCCGTCGGTCAGCAGCCACGCACCCAGCACGAGCGCGGCGCCGACCGCCAGGGTACCCGGCCACGGGCTCCTGCTCTGCTGGGCGCCCACCGGCGCTCCCCTCTGCTGACGTCGTACGGTTGCCGGTTTCTGGGAGATGTCTGAGAACAATGCAACCGGATCGGACCTTATGCCACATCCATACGATGGTCGTACTCGCTCCCCCCGTTCGGCAGGGCCCGGGTGGCCCGACATGGTCCGAGCGAGTGAAGCGTCACCGTGACGCCACGCTCCGGTCACCTGGCGGACGCCCGATGTCGCGACAATCTCTTCATCTGACACTCAGGAACGTCATCCCGGTTGCATCCTTCGGGCGATGAGTTCCGACCGTTCGTGGTGAAGCACTGACCGCTTCCGATCACATGCCATGCTGACCCCGTTCACAGGCCTATCACCGCACTTGTCCCACCGGACCCCGGTCCGGCGGACGGTCGCGCGCCTGCCGTGCCCCGCCCCCGCGCACGCCCCACGAACGGAGTGACCATGGACGCCCTCTCCCGCCGCACCCTGCTGGCCGCGGGTGCCGCCGGCGCCGCCAGCCTCGCCGCGGGCTGCGCGAGCCGGACCGACCCCGACGGCGGACAGGCGACCACTCCGGCCCCGGTCCCGGCCACCCCGGCCGAGGACCACGCCGGCACCCCGACCGAGGCCGCCAAGCCCCCGGTCACCCTGATCGGCGACGGCTCCACCTCGGACACCGGCCCGCAGCCGAACCAGCCCACCCTCGAACCGCTGCGGCCCGGCCAGCGTCCGCCCCAGTTCGTCGTCTTCTCCTGGGACGGCGCCGCCGAGCTCGACAACGGCCTGTTCGCCCGCTTCCGCCGGCTCGCCCGGGAGCACAACGCGTCCATGACCTTCTTCCTCAGCGGCTCCTACCTGCTGCCCGAGGGGAAGAAGGACCTCTACCGCCCGCCGCAGCACAAGGTCGGCGCCTCCGACATCGGCTACCTCAGCGACCAGCACATCCACGACACCCTGGAGAACCTGCACGCCGCCTGGATGGAGGGGCACGAGATCGGCACCCACTTCAACGGCCACTTCTGCGGCCCCAACGGTGTCGGCCAGTGGTCCGCCGAGGAGTGGGACAGCGAGATCGAGCAGGCGATGGGCTTCGTCATGAACTGGCGGACCAACACCGGCTTCACCGACCTGCCGGCGCTGCCCTTCGACTACCGCAAGGAACTGATCGGCAGCCGCACCCCCTGCCTGGAGGGCCAGCGCAACCTGCTGCCCACCGCCGTCCGGCGCGGCTGGCGCTACGACAGCAGCGGCAACGGGACCCAGGTGTGGCCGCAGAAGATGCAGGGCGGCGCGCTCTGGGACCTCCCGCTGCAGTCCATCCCCTTCCCCGGTCACACCTTCCAGGTGCTGTCGATGGACTACAACATCATGTTCAACCAGTGCGGCAGCAACACCAAGGCGGACCCGGCGCTCCACCCCGGCTTCCAGACCCAGGCCCGGGAGTCCTACCTGATGGGCTTCGAGCGCGCCTACACCACCAACCGCGCCCCGTTCGTCATCGGCAACCACTTCGAGGAGTGGAACGGCGGCATCTACATGAACGCCGTCGAAGAGGTGATCAAGGCGATCGCCGGACGGCCCGAGGTGCGGATGGTGTCCTTCCGCCAGCTGGTCGACTGGCTGGACGCCCAGGACCCGGCGCTGCTCCGCAAGCTGCAGGGCCTCGCCCCCGGCCAGGCACCGGCCGGGGGCTGGGAGACCTTCTGAGTCTTCGCCCGCTCGCCTCCGGGGCGCTTTTCTCCGGCTCAGGCGGCCTTGCGGACCCGGCCGGAGACCAGGGCGCCGAGCAGCGCCACCCCGGTCATGGCCAGGAAGATCACCGTGAAGGCCCCGGTCGTCCCGGTGCCCGCGGCGCCGTCGTGGGCGGCGGCCACCGAGCCGCCGCCCAGCGCCGCGAACAGCACCCCGGCCAGCCCCACCAGCAGCACATTGCCCAGCGCGTCGCTCACCTGGAGCGAGGCCGAGTTGGCCCCGGCGTCCTCGGGCGTGGACAGCTTCATCATCAGCACGCTGATGCTGGCCACCGCCAGGCCCATGCCGATGCCACCGACACCCCAGGCCACCGCCGCCACCCAGGCCGGCACGGCCGGGACGAGCACCAGCGCCGCGCCCGCGATGGCGACCGCGGTCAGCACGAACCCGCCGCGGATCATCAGCGCCCGGTGGCGCTCCGCCCCCGGCCGGCCCTGGATCCAGGAGCCGAGCGCCCAGGACAGGCCGCCGCTGGTCAGGGTGAGACCCGCCAGCGTCGGCGAGAGCCCGCGCTCGGTCACCATCATCAGCGGGATGAACGCCTCGGCCGCGAAGAACGCCCCGGCCGCGACCCCGCGCAGCAGGATCACCGTCGGCAGTCCGCGCCCGGCCCGCAGCGTCCCGGCCGGCAGCAGCCCCAGCACCGCCGGGACCAGCAGGGCCGCACCCGCGACGGCCGGCAGCAGCCCGGGCAGGTCGCGCCGCTGGCCCGCGTACTGCAGCAGGCCCGCGCCCAGCGCGGCCATCGCGGCCAACCCGGTACGGCGGCGGTCGAACCCACCGCCCCGGAGCACCGGCTGCGCCTTCTCCGAGCGGCGCAGCGCCGGGCCCATCACCGCGAGCGGCAGCAGGATCAGCACCGGCACGGCGAGGAACACCCAGCGCCAGCCGAGGTGCTGGGTGACCGCCCCGGAGACCACCGGGCCGATGATCGAGGGCAGCACCCAGGCCGAGGAGAAGGCCGCGAAGACCGAGGGCCGCAGCCGTTCGGGGTACGCCCGGCCGACCACCACGTAGAGCGCGACGATCACCAGACCGCCGCCGAGGCCCTGGATCGCCCGGCCGCCCACGAAGATCCACATCCCGGGCGCCGCGCCGGCCACCAGCAGGCCGGCGCCGAACACCGCGATGCCGGTGAACAGCGGCTGCAGCGGCCCGCTGCGGTCGCACCACTGGCCGGAGACGACCAGCGCGAACAGGGTGGTGGTGAAGTAGCCGGAGAAGGCGAAGGCGTACAGCCCGAGCCCGTCGAGCTCACGGGCGGCGACCGGCATCGCGGTGTTGACGGCCGTCGCCTCGAAGGCGATCACCAGGACCACCGAGACGATGCCCAGGGTCAGCGCCCGGAAGCGGTCGCCCATGACCCCTCCGCCGGGGTCGGTCGATATCGGAACGGAGGCGGTGTCGGCCGACACGGGGGAGGCTGTGGTCATACGTATGATCGTAAGGCGCATCTGGCCCGATGGCCCCTGACCGTGGTCGGGAACCGCCTCGGCCTCCGGCCCTAGGACCGGAGGCCGAGAGAGCGGCGCGGGACCTCCGGGACAGCGCGACCCGGCCCGTTCGGGCAGCTCAGTGCAGCACCTTCAGGCCCACCACGCCGGAGACGATCAGGAGCAGGCAGCCGATCCGGGCCAGGGTCGCCGCGTCACCGAGCACGGTCATGCCGTAGAGCGCCGTACCCACCGCGCCGATGCCGACCCAGACCGCGTAGCCGGTGCCGATCGGGATCGAGCGCATCGCGTACGCCAGGCCGCCCATCGAGAGCGCCAGCGCCACCCCGAACACCACCGTCGGGACCAGGCGGGAGAAGCCCTTGGAAGACTCCAGGGCCACCGCCCACACCGTCTCCAGGACACCGGAAATGATCAGAACGAGCCAAGCCATGACGGTCGTACCTCCGCAGTCGGCAGCGGCACGGTTGCCGCTGTCACTGCGCCGTCTTGTCGTGACCGGGTACGACGCGCTCGTCCGGGGCGGCCGCGAGGACCACCTGTTCCCGACCGTAGCACACCCGGCCGGGAATCCCGCCACACAGAATTTACAAAGGGATATTGACGCTCCGCGCGCCGTTCGGCCAGACTGAATTCACCAACACGGCGAACGACGACAAGGAGTCGGACATGGACAGGAGGACGGCGGCCCTCGCGCCCCGCACCTGCACCACCGCTCCCCGCTGTTGTCGCGCCTGTCGCTGCTGCCGCTGCGCCTGAGCGCACCCGCAGTTCCAGCCGCACCACTGCTCCCGCCCCACCCAAGCCCCACCCCACGGCCGTGTGCCCGAGTGGATCAGGGAACCGCCTGCAAAGCGGTGTACACGGGTTCGATTCCCGTCATGGCCTCCACGAAGACGAATTGCCGGTCCGGCCCCGAAAAGGGCCGCCCGGCAATTCTTCGTGCTTTCCCGTCGCCGGGCTTCCCCCTCGCGCGCTTTCCCGTCGTCGTGCTTTTCCGTCGCGGGATTCGCGGGATTTCGCGTCGCCGGATTTTCCAGGAAAAGCGCCGGTCCGGGTGGTTCCGCGGAACCCGCGGAACCACCCGGCGGCACCGGCTCAGCCGGTGACGGCGTCCTCCGGGCGGATCGGCAGCCGGCCCACCGGCAGACCGGTCGCGGCCCGGACCGCCGCGGCCACCGCCGCCGGCGCGGTCACGGCCGGCACCGCGCTGACCGCCTTGGCCCCGAACGGAGCCACCACGTCACGCTCCTCCAGCAGGGCGGCGACCCGGATCTCCGGGGTGTCCAGCGCGGTCGGCAGCCGGTACCCGGTCAGCGAGGGGTTGGCCAGCACACCGCCCTCGGTCCGCAGGTCCTCCAGCAGCGCCAGCCCGACGCCCTGGGCGACCCCCGCCTCGATCCGGTCCTCGATCTGCCGCGGGTTCAGCGCCCGGCCGACGTCCTGGGCCACCGTCACCTCGACCACCCGGACCGCGCCCAGCTCGATGTCCACGTCCACCACCGCGCGCATCGCGCAGAACGCGATGGAGACGAAGGCGTCGCCCTGCCCGGCCTCGTCCAGCGGCTCGGTCGGGTGCGGGCGGCACTGCGCGGTCGCCCACAGCTCCTTGCCCTCCAGCGCCTCGGCCACCGGCATGCCGAGCACCCCGTCGTACGAGGTGATCTTGCCCTCGGCGATCTGCAGCAGCTCCACCGACATCCCGAAGTCGGCGGCGATGGGCTGGAGCAACTGGTGGCGAACCATCAGCGCGGCCCGCTCGACCGCACCGCCGGACACCCAGGTGTGCCGGCCCCGGGCCGACGGCCCGGCCACCGCCTGGTCGCTGTCGGCGGGCGCGATGTACACCTCGCTGACGCCCAGCACGCTCTGCACGATCTGCCGGGCCAGCGTGGCGAAGCCCTGGCCGGCGTCGACGGCGGAGCAGATCACCGTGGCGTGGTCGCCACTGACCCGCACCGTCGCGGTGGCGACCTCGTCCTCGCCCTCGGCGCCCAGCATGTGCACCATGCCCAGCGCGTAACCGATCCCGCGCCGCACCGCGGCCGGGTCGCCCGCGCCGCCGGGCCCGCCCGGCAGCAGCCATTCGGCGTCCGGGTCGTCCACCGGCAGCGCGGGCAGCGGCTCGGCGGCCACGGCGTCCAGCAGCGCGGCCACCGGCGCCGGGCAGGTGACGGCCTGCCCGGTGGGCAGCGGGTCCCCGGTCGCCATCACGTTGCGCCGGCGGACCTCCACCGGGTCCACGCCGATCCGGGCGGCCAGCTGGTCCAGCTGCGACTCGTAGGCGAAGCACGCCTGCAGCGCGCCCTCGCCGCGCATCCGGCCGGCCGGCGGGTTGTTGGTGCGCACCGCCCAGGCGTCCACGAAGACGTTGGGGCAGTTGTACGGGCCGACCGAGAAGGCGGTGGCGGCGGCCAGCGCCTCGGCCGAGACGTCCGCGTAGGCGCCGCCGTCCAGCAGGATCTGCGCCTCGACCTTCACCAGCGTGCCGTCGGCGTCCGCGTGGTGGCGGTAGCGCAGCAGCGCCGGGTGCCGCGAGGTGTGGGTGTGGAAGGACTCCTCGCGGGTCAGCGTCATCTTCACCGGACGGCCGGTGCGCAGCGCCAGCAGCGCCAGGGTGACCTGGAAGGAGAGGTCCTCGCGGTCGGAGGTGGCGCCGGGCACGCCGGTGACCACCAGCCGGACCCGGTCCGGCTCCAGGCCCAGGCAGGCCGCGGTGCGGTCCCGGTCGCCGTGCGGGTCGGTGGAGGAGAGGTGCAGCTCGACCCCGCCGTCCGGGCGCGGCACGGCGAGGCCGGCCTCGGCACCGAGCGGGGCAGGGTCCTGGCGGCCCACCTGGTACAGGCCCTCGACGATGATCTCGCCGGCCGCCTCCGGGTCGCCGGTGCGCAGCGGCAGATGGCGGAACAGGTTGCCGTCCGGGTGCAGCGGCGGGGCGGTGAAGGCCTGCTCGGGGTCGGTGACGGCCTCCAGCGGCTCGTACTCGACGACGATCAGACCGACCGCGAGCCGGGCGGTGTCGGGGTGGTCGGCGGCCACCGCGGCCACCGGCTCGCCGTGGTGGCGGACCACTCCGGCGGCCAGCACCGGGCGGTCGGCGACGATCGGCCCGGAGGGCGCGCCGTCCGGGCTGCCGTCCGGACCGGCCGGCAGGTCGGTGGCCGTGACCACCGCATGCACACCGGGCAGGGCCAGCGCGGCCGAGGTGTCGATGCCGAGGATCCGGGCGTGCGGGTGCGGCGAGCGCAGCACCGCGCCCCACAGCAGGCCCTCGGCCCACAGGTCGGCGGCGTACGGGTAGATGCCGAGCGCCTTGGGCAGGGCGTCGCTGCGCAGCGGGGAGCTGCCCAGCCCGAACGGCTCCGCCGCGCCGCCCGCGTCGCCGTCCTGCTGGAGTGCTGCGCCGATGTCGGTAGGCGACGTCATGATGCGTGGTCGTCCTCGGGGAGCCGGATGCCGTGGGCGGGGGTGGCGCCGTACGGGACGCCGGCCTGGGCGTTGCCCTCGGCCGGGGCACCGTGCGGGGGTGCGGGATCGTACGGCGTGCCGTGCGCGGGGGTGGCGGGGGTCTCGTAGACCGGGCCGTCGTACGCCGAGGCGGTGTCGTAGCCGGGCTGCTGCGGGTAGCCGCCCTGGTCGGGGTAGCCGGTCCCGGGCAGGTAGGTGCCGTGCGCCGGGGTCGCGCCGGGGTACGGCTGCTGCTCGGGGTAGCCCTGGGCGGGGTAGTACCCGGTTGACCCGTCGGCCTGCTGCGCCGGGACGTCCCGGACCGGGGCCAGCACCGTGGTGTCGTACACCCCGCTGTCGTAGCCGCCCGGCCCGTCGTAGCCGCCCCGGTCGCCGGGAGCAGCGGGGGCGCCGGGAGCACCGGGCCCGTCCGGGGTGCCGTACCCCGGGCCCGTTCCGGCGCCGGCCGCGGTCCCGGGCTGCTCCGTGCGCGGCTGGGGGACGTGCTCGATCCAGGCGTCCTCGGTGTAGACCGGCAGGTCGGCGGTCGGCGGTCCGGGGTCCGCGGGGGCCGCCGCGGGCACCTGCTCGGGAGCGGCCGCGGCGGGTGCGGCGGCCCGGTCCGCGGCGGTGGCCGCGGCCTCCTCGGCGGCCGCCTCCGCGGCCCCGGCCACCGCGGCCCGCGCGTCGGCGACGGTCTGCACGGCGGCCAGCGCGCCCCGGTAGCCGGTGCACCGGCAGAGGTTGCCGCACAGCGCCTGGCGCGCCTCGACCTCGGTGGGCCGGTGGTTGCGCTGGAGCAGGTCGTGCACGGCCATCGCCAGGCCGGGCACGCAGTAGCCGCACTGCACCGCACCGGACTCGGCCAGCGCCTGCTGGACGTCGCTGGCGCCGCCGCCGGCCGACAGTCCCTCGACGGTGTTGATCTCGCTGTCCTGGGCCAGCGCGGCGGGCACCAGGCAGCCGGCCACCAGCTGGCCGTCGACCTGGACCGAGCAGGCCCCGCACTCGCCCTGCTCGCAGCCGTCCTTGGCGCCGGCCAGGCCCAGCCGCTCGCGCAGCACGTAGAGCAGGCTCTCGCCGATCCAGGCGTCCGAGACCGGCCGTTCGAAGCCGTTGACCCGCAGGGTGTACGAGGTGGTCGGCCGCAGCTCCCGGCTGACCTGCGGCGCGTGGTCGTGCGCGTGGTCGAGCAGCCCCGCGTCCAGGGCCTCGATGGGGTGGTCTGTGGTCACTTGAGCGCCCTTCCCAGTGCCCGGCGGGCCAGCACGGCTACGGTACGCCGCAGACGGACGGCGGCCGCGCTCGGCCCCTCGGTGACGGCCTCCCAGGCACCCTCCGCGCCGTAGCCGTCGGGGACGCAGGCCGCGGCCACGTACTCGCCGAAGGCCGCGGTCGCGGCGGGGTCGATCTCCCGCGAACCGTCCCAGTCGATGCAGCCCGCCACCCAGGCCTCGGCCTCCAGGGGCCGCAGCGGCACCGGGGCGACGGCGCCGACGGCGCAGCGGACGGCGCGCCGGGCCGGGTCCAGGACGAGGGCGACGGAGGCGGTGGCGCGGGCCGGGCCGCTGCGGCCGGTGGCTTTGAGGAAGACCTGCGGGGCGTGCAGCAGCGGGACCCGCACCCAGGTGAGCAGTTCGCCGGGCCGCAGCGGGTCGAGTCCGGTCAACAGGTGGCTGACCGGGACCTCGCGGGTGGCGCCGGCCCGGGCCAGGGTGACGCTGGCCTCCAGCGCCGCGAGCACCGGCAGGGTGTCCCCGGCCGGGGCGGCGGTGGCGATGTTGCCGCCGAGGGTGCCGACGTTGCGGACCTGCGGGGGTCCGGCGGTGCGGGCGGCGTCGGCGAGCGCGGGGATCAGGGCGGCGAAGTCCGGGCGGTCCATCCGGGCGTGGGTCAGCCCGGCGCCGAGGACGGCGGTGCCGCCGTCCTCGTAGCGCCAGCCGCGGAGTTCGGTGATCCGGCCGAGGCCGACCAGCGAGGCGGGGCGGAGGCGTCCGGCGTTGACGGCCTCCATCAGGTCGGTGGCGCCGGCCACCGGCACCGCGGCCGGGTGAGCGGCCAGCGCTTCGACGGCCTCGTCGAGGGAGGCCGGCAGCATGATCGTCCGGTTCACCTGGGTCCCACCGTGCTCCACTTGCTCATCGATCGCCTGCCGCCCGCGGCCCCTGACCGGGGTGTCCGCTCCGGCAGCCCGGCCTGGCCCGTAGGGTACGGGCGATCGGGCCGGGTTGGGCAACTCTGGCACACAATGCTCGATGATCATTTCGGGACAGGCGAACGGTACTGCCCGATTGGGACCGATACCGGGCGGTATCCGCCCCGGTCCGGTTCGGACCGGGGCGGATGTTCATCTGTTCTTGACGTCCGACGGCCGCCCGGAAGTTCCCGCGGGCCGTCCGGCCCGGGCCGCGGGCGAGGTCCGGACCGGACCGGACGGGCCCGGCTCAGACCGCCGGCGGGGGCCCTTCGATCGGCCGGCCCACCACTCCCGGCCGGGTCTGCCACGGGTGCGGCCCGCCCGCCGGGCGGTACTCGACACCGAGCGCGTCCAGCACCTCCAGATGGCCGGCCAGCCGCTGTTCGAAGCCGGCGAAGTCGCGGGCGGCCGGGTCCGCGGGCAGCGCGGACCAGGCGACCTCGGCGAAGGCCGCGAGCCGGGGGAAGGCCCGGTAGTCGACGTCCCGGGCGCTGTCCATGAACTCGCTCCACAGGTTCGCCTGGGTGCCGATCACCCGGCGCGCCGCCTCCTCGTCCAGCTGGGCCGGCACCGGCTCGAACCGGTAGACGTCCTCCAGGGTGCGCACGAAGCCGACCGGGACCGGCTCCTGCTCCCCCGGCGCCTGCCGGTGGTCCAGGTAGACGTGCTGCTCGGGGCACATCACCACGTCGTGCCCGGCCTGCGCGGCGGCGATCCCGCCGCCGTAGCCGCGCCAGGAGGACACCGCGGCGCCCGGGGCGAGGCCGCCCTCCAGGATCTCGTCCCAGCCGATCAGCCGGCGGCCGCGCTCGGCCAGCCAGCGGTCGAAGTGCCGGATGATGTGGCTCTGCAGCTCGTCCTCGTTGCTCAGGCCCAGCTCGCGGATCCGCGCCTGCGCGGCCGCGCTGTCCTTCCACTGCTCCTTGGGGCACTCGTCGCCGCCGAGGTGGACGAACTCGGACGGGAAGATCTCCAGGACCTCCTCCAGCACGCCCTCGAAGAACCGCAGGGTGGCCTCGGAGGGGTTGAGCACGTTGTGGCTGACCCCCCAGTCGGTCCACACCCCGAGTGCCGCGGTGTCCACCACATCGGTGTTGCCCAGCTCGGGGTAGGCGGCCACGGCGGCCTGGGTGTGGCCCGGCAGGTCGATCTCGGGCACCACCGTGACGGCCCGTTCGGCCGCGTAGGCGACGATCTCGCGCAGGTCGTCCTGGGTGTAGAAGCCGCCGTGCGGGCGGTCGTCGCGGCGCCCGGCGGAGCGGTAGCCGACCATCGAGCGCTCGCGCCAGGACGCCCGCTCGGTGAGCCCGGGGTAGCGCTTGATCTCCACCCGCCAGCCCTGGTCGTCGGTCAGGTGCAGGTGCAGCACGTTGAGCTTGTGCGCGGACAGCTGGTCGACGAAGCGCAGCACGTCGGACTTGGGCAGGAAGTGCCGGGCGACGTCCAGCAGCGCACCGCGCCAGCCGAACCTCGGCTCGTCCGCGAGGTCGACACCGGGCAGCACCCAGCCGGACGGGCGCAGCGGCGCGCGCCGGTAGGCGTCCGGGCCGAGCAGCCGGCGCAGCGTCTGGGCACCCCAGAGCGCGCCGGCCGGACCGCCGGCGGTGACCACCGCGTGGCCGGGGCGCACCGAGAGCCGGTACGCCTCCCCGGCGAGCGCCGGGTCGAGGAGCAGTTCGACGCCCTCGCCGGGCCGCCCCGGGGCGAGCGGCAGGCCGGTGGCGGCGGTCAGCGAGGAACGCAGCCACCGTTCGGCCCCGGCCAGCTCGGGCGGCGCGGTCAGGGTGGTCGTCCGGTCGAGCGGGAAGTCCTGGTCCGGGAGGCGGACGGAACTCACGGGGGCAGGGATGAGGTCCATTGCGCCATCCTGCCCCGCCCCCGACCAGTGGCATAGACCACTCGGGAAACGCGGCACCATGCAAAACGGTGATGTGCGGAACGGGGGGACGCGGGGCTACTTGCCCTTGTCGCCGTCCCCGTCCTGCGGCTTGCCGATGCCGTCGTAGATCTCCTTGCACATCGGACAGACCGGGTACTTCTTCGGGTCGCGGCCGGGCACCCACACCTTGCCGCAGAGCGCCACCACGGGGGACCCGGAGAGCGCGCTCTCCATGATCTTGTCCTTCTGGACATAGTGCGCGAAGCGCTCGTGGTCGCCGTCCCCGTGGGACACCTGCGGGACGGGCTCGACCAGGGTGCCGGTGCCGAGGCCGCGCTCGGGCTCAAGAGTGCTCATGAGTGCCAAGTCTATGGGCGCCCCGGAGAAGCGGGCCAGTGTCGCGGCGGCGCCGTGACGGCGCACCGTCGGTTCCGGGCCGGATTCAGTTCAGGGTGGGATCGTCCGGATAGGTCGCCAGCAGCGCCAGCGGCCCGCGCTGGCGCCGCAGCACCGCCCGCCACAACCGCTCCGGCTCCGGGCTGGAGATGTCCCCCGGCTCGCAGTCCACCAGGTACCAGGCGCCGGTGGAGATCTCCGACTCCAGCTGCCCGGGCGCCCAGCCCGCGTAGCCGGCGAAGATCCGCAGCGCCCCCAGCTCCCCGGCCAGCACCTCGGGCGGCGCCTCGAGGTCCACCAGGCCGATCGCGCCGTGCACCCGGCGCCAGCCGAGCGGCTCCCCGGTGCCCGGCTCCCCCGGCGCCACCGCCAGGCCGAGCGCCGAGTCCAGCGCCACCGGACCGCCCTGGAACACCACCGCGGGCAGACCGACCAGCACCCCCCAGCCGTCCAGCACACTGCCGACCTCGACCGGCGTCGGCCGGTTCAGCACGACACCGAGCGCCCCCTCGGCATCGTGGTCGAGGAGGAGCACCACCGCCCGGGCGAAGTTCGGGTCGGTGAGCACGGGCGTCGCGACGAGCAGACGGCCGGTGTGGGACCGGCCTCCGTGCGAATGGGCCGCCGTCATGCCTCACATGATCCCGCAGAACCCCCGGCGGCGGCACCCGAAACGGCGACCGCACCGGCCACCCGGCCCTGCCCGGCCCGCCCGCCACGAACACCCGTACGGACGCACCGGCGCGCGCCCCGGGGCCCGGGGAGAGCACCATCACGGGAGAGGCTCACAGGAACCATCGGCACGACCACTACCATCTACTGATGGTGGACGCCCCTCCACGGTGCCGACTCGGTCACACCGGGGGCCCGACGCGCCCGTGAAACGCTCCACCGCCTGGCTCGTCGCCGAGCCCGCCCCACTCCTCTGGCACCCCGGATTGCGAGAACGATGACCGACGACGTCCTGCTGGTCCACGGCGGAAACCCGCTCGAAGGCGAGATCCGCGTCCGCGGTGCGAAGAACCTGGTCCCCAAGGCCATGGTCGCGGCCCTGCTCGGCCAGGGCCCCAGCAGACTGCGCAACGTCCCGGACATCCGCGACGTCAAGGTGGTCCGCGGCCTGCTGCAGCTCCACGGCGTGACCGTGCGCACCGGCGACGAGGACGGCGAGCTGATCCTCGACCCCTCGCACGTGGAGAGCGCCAACGTCGCCGACATCGACGCGCACGCGGGCTCCTCCCGCATCCCGATCCTCTTCTGCGGCCCGCTGCTGCACCGCCTCGGCCACGCCTTCATCCCGGGCCTGGGCGGCTGCGACATCGGCGGCCGTCCGGTCGACTTCCACTTCGAGGTGCTGCGCCAGTTCGGTGCCACCATCGAGAAGCACCCGCAGGGCACCTACCTGGTCGCCCAGCAGCGGCTGCGCGGCACCAGGATCGAGCTGCCCTACCCCTCGGTCGGCGCGACCGAGCAGGTGCTGCTCACCGCCGTCCTCGCCGAGGGCGTCACCGAGCTGCGCAACGCGGCCATCGAGCCGGAGATCGTCGACCTGATCTGCGTGCTGCAGAAGATGGGCGCGATCATCACCCTGGGCACCGACCGCACCATCCTCATCACCGGTGTCGACGAGCTCGGCGGCTACAACCACCGGGCACTGCCGGACCGGCTGGAGGCCGCCTCCTGGGCCTGCGCGGCGCTGGCCACCAAGGGCGACATCTACGTCCGCGGCGCCCGCCAGCTGGAGATGATGACCTTCCTCAACACCTTCCGGAAGGTCGGCGGCGCCTTCGAGGTGGACGACGAGGGCATCCGGTTCTGGCACTCGGGCGGCGAGCTCAAGGCGATCGCCCTGGAGACCGACGTGCACCCCGGCTTCCAGACCGACTGGCAGCAGCCGCTGGTCGTCGCGCTGACCCAGGCCACCGGCCTGTCCATCGTGCACGAGACGGTGTACGAGTCGCGGCTGGGCTTCACCGGCGCGCTGAACCAGATGGGCGCGCACATCCAGCTCTACAGCGAGTGCCTGGGCGCGACCCCCTGCCGCTTCGGCGCCCGGAACTTCCAGCACTCCGCGGTGGTCTCCGGCCCGTCCAAGCTGATCGGCTCCGAGCTGGTCATCCCGGACCTGCGCGGCGGCTTCTCGTACCTGATCGCGGCGCTGGCGGCCGAGGGCACCTCGACCGTGCACGGCATCGACCTGATCAACCGCGGCTACGAGAACTTCATGGACAAGCTGCGCGACCTCGGCGCCCACGTCGAGCTGCCGGGCGAGCTGCCCGCGGTGGCCGCCGGCGAGCCGAGCGGCGAGCTCGTCGACGCCTGACCGGCGCGTCCGTCCGGCGGCCCTCCGGGGCCGCCGGACCCGCCGGACCCCCGGAACGACAACAGGAGGCCGGGTCCCCACGAGGGGGACCCGGCCTCCCGGGCGTTCAAGGGGTGGTCGTTCAGACGCCCTTGGCGGCTTCCTTCAGCTTGGAGCCGGCGCTCACCTTGGCGCTGTAGCCCTCGGGGATCTGGATCGGCTCGCCGGTCTGCGGGTTGCGGGCGGTGCGGGCCGCGCGGTGGGTGCGCTCGAAGGTCAGGAAACCGGGGATGGTGACCTTCTCGTCGCCCTTCGCGACGACCTCGCCGACGATCTCGGCGAAGGCGGCCAGAACGGCGTCGGCGTCCTTGCGGGTCACCTCGGCGCGCTCGGACAGCGCGGCCACCAGCTCACTGCGGTTCATGTGTACTCCTGTGGTCTGTTCGCTTGCGGTGTGCCGGGGCCCGTCGGTACTCCCACCGGGAGGCACCCCGATGGGCCGCGGGTCCGCACACTGTGCTCATGCAGGCAATGCGTGGTCGCGGGCCGGGTCCGCACCCAGTGCCGCGCGCCGTGCCTTCGAAGGCCCGCCTGCCTGCCCGGATACGAATCCTGCCCCGACCGGCCCCGAGAAAGCCAATCGGGCCCCGGCGGAACGACCCGAACAGCGCCCGCCCGCCGGAGGTGTGACGCTCCGTCGGCTCCGGCGGACCGGGCGCGGGCGGCGGTCGGGACGACGCGCCGGAAGACCAGGGGGACGTTCCGTACTTGTCGGACACGCCTGCCCCGTGCAGGGCTACCGTACGCCCTAGGTCCGACAAGCCCAAACACGCCCCTCGCCCTTGTGTCGCAAGGGTTCGGGGCGGGAATGGGCGGGTACGACCGTTAATCGGTCATTTGATCGATCCACGTCACCGCGCGGGCACCGCCGCGGAAGCCGGATGCCGGGCCCGGCGCAGGGGCCCGTCGACGGATTCCGAGGTCAGAGCCGCACGGCGGGGAAGGACGCGGTGTCGAGCGTGCCGACGATGCCCGGGGTCGGGCGGGACGGCGCGGGCGCCTCCGAGGTGGCGGCCAGGGCGGCGTCCCGGACGGCGGCGGCCACCGTCTTGGCCACGTCCTTGTGGAACACGCTGGGGATGATGTAGTTCGGGTTGCGCTCGTCGTCGCCGACGGTGGCGGCCAGCGCCCGGGCGGCGGCGATCATCATCTCGGTGTTGACGGTGCGGCTCTGCGCGTCCAGCAGACCGCGGAAGACGCCCGGGAAGACCAGCACGTTGTTGATCTGGTTCGGGAAGTCGCTGCGGCCGGTGGCGACCACCGCGGCGGTCTGCCGGGCCACCGCCGGATCGACCTCCGGGTCCGGGTTGGCCAGCGCGAAGACGATCGCGTCCCCGGCCATGGTGGCCAGGTCGTCGCCGTCCAGCAGGTTCGGGGCCGAGACGCCGATGAAGACGTCGGCGCCCGCCACGGCCTCCTTGAGGCTGCCGGTGCGGCCCGAGCGGTTGGTGTGGTCGGCGATCCAGCGCAGGTTGTCGTTGAGGTCGTCGCGGCCCTGGTGGACCACGCCCCGCACGTCCGCCACGGTGGCGTGCTCGACGCCCGCCGCCATCAGCAGCTTGAGGATCGCGGTGCCGGCGGCGCCGGCGCCCGACATCACCACCCGGATCTCCGAGATCTCCTTGCCGACCACCTTGAGCGCGTTCATCAGCGCCGCCAGCACCACGATCGCGGTGCCGTGCTGGTCGTCGTGGAAGACCGGGATGTCGAGGGCCTCGCGCAGCCGGGCCTCGATCTCGAAGCAGCGCGGCGCGGAGATGTCCTCCAGGTTGATGCCGGCGAAGCCCGGGGCGATCGCCTTGACGATGGCCACGATCTCGTCGGTGTCCTGGGTGTCCAGGCAGATCGGCCAGGCGTCGATCCCGGCGAAGCGCTTGAACAGGGCCGCCTTGCCCTCCATGACCGGCAGCGCGGCGGCCGGGCCGATGTTCCCCAGGCCCAGCACGGCGGAGCCGTCGGTGACCACGGCGACGCTGTTGCGCTTGATGGTGAGGCGGCGGGCGTCCTCGGGGTTCTCGGCGATCGCCATGCAGACCCGGGCGACACCCGGGGTGTAGATCATCGAGAGGTCGTCACGGTTGCGGATCGGCAGCTTCGAGGACATCTCGATCTTGCCGCCGAGGTGCATCAGGAAGGTGCGGTCCGAGACCTTGCCGATGGTGACCCCGTCGATGGTCCGGAGCTTCTCGACGATCTCCTCGCCGTGCGCCACCGAGGTGGCGGCCACGGTCACGTCGATCCGGAGCGCCTCGAGCCCGGAGGCCGTGACGTCGAGGCCGGTCACCGAGCCGCCGGAGGACTCCACGGCCGTGGTGATCGCGCTGACGGCGTTGCCCGTGGCCGGGACCTCCAGCCGCACCGTGATCGAGTTGGAGACACTGGGCACCGTCGCCATCGACGTTCCTTCTTCCGTCTGTCCGTCCGCGAGTTCAACAGTTTGTTGAAGTCCCTCGCCTGCGCATGCTAGACCTCGATCGTCGCACCTACCAGGGCGTAGTCAGAAATAACGTTCATTGAGTGTGCGGACCCGACAACTTCTTGCCTCCGGCGCCCGATGCGTTACATTGGACGGGACACCGGCTCGATCCAAGCCCCCGGGCCCAACCTTCGTCCCTTCGAGGGACCACTTGCCGCGAGGCGAGCATGGCGGGTCGGTGTCGTAGCTTCTGAAGGCCCCTCACCCACCGGGCGAGGGGCCTTCGTCGTGCTCACCCGGCGCTCCCCCGCGGTACTTCCCCCGGCACTTCCCCGGTGCTCGGCACGCCTGTCCGGCGGCCGTGCGACGGCCGGCCCCGGCGGGCCGGCCGTCACGCTCCGTCAGACCCCGGGTCGGGCGGACGGCGGCGCGCTCAGCCGCGCAGCAGCGCGGGCGTCCCGGCCGCGTCGGGCAGGTCGTCCGGCCCGGACAGCACGGTCAGCCGCTGGGTCGCCCGGGTGAGCGCCA
Organism: Kitasatospora sp. NPDC089913; assembly: GCF_044748625.1. NCBI lineage: Bacteria > Bacillati > Actinomycetota > Actinomycetes > Kitasatosporales > Streptomycetaceae > Kitasatospora > Kitasatospora sp. NPDC089913. Next base: position 21,153 of record NZ_JBIVGI010000040.1, read on the forward strand.
CGTACAGCACCCGCAGGCCCGCCTCCGACTCGCCGGCGATCCCGGTCGGATCGGCGACCACGGTCGCGTCGTACTCCAGCCCCTTGGCCTCCAGGCTGCCCAGTGTCACCACCCGCTCGCCCAGGCCCTCGGCCCAGCGGGCCGCCTCGGCCCGCCGGTCCATCGGCACCACCAGCGCCACCGTGCCGTCCACCTCGCCCAGCAGCAGCTCCAGTTCGGCCCGGGCGGCCGCGCCGAAGACCTCCGGCGAGGGGTCGGTGACGGCCGCGAACCTCGGCTCGACGCCCACGTGCCGCACCGCGCTCGGCGACGGCGTGCCCGGCGCGGCCAGCGCCAGCACCTTGGCCGCCACCTCGGCGATCTCGGCCGGGTTCCGGTAGTTCACGGTCAGCGTGTAGCGGCGGCGCGGCTTGCCGGACAGCACCTCGTCCAGCGCGGCCTGGGCCTCCTGCGGGAACGGCCAGGAGGACTGCGCCGGGTCGCCGACGATGGTCCAGGTGGCCATCCGGGCCCGGCGGCCGATCATCCGCCACTGCATCGGGGTGAGGTCCTGCGACTCGTCCACGATCACATGGGCGTACTCGGTGCGCTCGGCCGGGATCCGCTCCCGCTGCCGGGCGTTCCGGTCGGCGAAGGTGGTGACCTCGTCCAGGCCGGTCAGCAGGTCCGCCGCGTCCACCTCGCGGAACTTCGGCCGGGCCGGCTCGCCGAGCAGCAGCTGGAGCTCGTCCACCAGCGCCACGTCGTGCGCCGACAGCGCGCCCTCGCCGTGCTCGGACAGGTGCCGCCAGGAGGCGGCCAGCACCTTCGACTCCTCCGGCGTGACCGCGCCGCGGGCGATCCGGTTGGTGTGCCGGGACTGCTTCAGGGTGCCGAGCACCGAGCGCGGGGTGACCGCGGGCCACCAGGCGTCCAGGAAGGCCAGGAACGGCGCCTCGTCGGAGACGTACTCGTCGAAGGCCTCCTTCTCCTCCTGGCGCCGCTCGCGGGCGTAGTGGTCGGACGGCTTGGGCAGGTCGCGGACGGCCTCCTGCCAGAGCGCGTCCAGCAGCAGCCGGCGGGCGCGCGGGCGGAGCAGGTTGAGCGGGGTGCCGCCGGAGCCGACGACGTTGCCGCGCACCGTCCTGAGCCGCCCCGCGTCCAGCCGCAGCACCTCGCCGCGGGCGACCACCTTGAGCTCCTGCGGGGCGCGCAGCTCCAGGGTCGCCCGGGCGGCCCGGCGCAGCAGCTGGACCATCCGGGCCGAGCCCTTGATCCGGGCCGCCCGCGGGGTGTCGTAGGTGCCGGCCTCGATGCCGTCGACCAGCGAGCCGACCGCGCGGATGGCGACCTGGCCCTCCTCGCCGAGCGAGGGCAGCACGCCCTCGGTGTAGGAGACCAGCAGCGGGGTCGGCGAGACCACCAGGATGCCCCCGGCGTACCGGCGGCGGTCCTGGTAGAGCAGGAACGCGGCACGGTGCAGCGCGACGGCGGTCTTGCCGGTGCCGGGCCCGCCGGTGACCAGGGTGGCCCCGGCCGCGGCGGCACGGATGACCTCGTCCTGCTCCTTCTGGATGGAGGAGACGATGTCGCGCATCGAGTGGCTGCGGGCGCGTCCGAGCGAGGCCATCAGCGCCCCGTCGCCGACCACCGGCAGTTCCTCGCCGTCCAGGGTGGGGGTGAGGTCGGGGCGGAGCAGGTCGTCCTCGACCCCGATCACCTTGCGGCCCTTGGAGCGGATCACCCGGCGGCGCAGGACCCGGCCGGGCTCCAGCGGGGTGGACCGGTAGAACGGCGCGGCGGCGGGCGCCCGCCAGTCGATCACCAGCGGGCCGAACTCGGCGTCCAGCACGCCCAGCCGGCCGATGTGCAGGGTCTCGGCGACGGTCGGGTCGGCGGGGTCGAGCGGGGTGTTCGAGGGGATGCCGTGCTCCTCCGGGGCGTCGGCCTCCTGGAGGTCGACCCGGCCGAACAGGAAGTCCTCGAACTCGTTGTTGAGCCGCTGGAGGTGCGCACCGGCCCGGTACACCTGGGCGTCGCGCTCGGCGAGCGCGCCCGGAGTGCCGACGTGCACCCGCTTGGCGGCGTCCTCGAGGATGTACTCGGCCTCGGCGAGCTTCTCCTCCAGACGGTGGTAGACGTTGTCGAGGTGGCGTTGCTCACCGGCGATCTCGCGCGCGCGCACGGTCTCGTGGTCGGTGGCGGTGGTGTCCGTGTTGCTCTGCATGGCCTCGGTGGTTGCGGCGGAATCCCGCTCCGGGATACGAGCGGACGGACGATCCTACGCCCAGGCCGGGGGAAACGTGAAGGCCGCCCTCCGCAACGCGGTGGACGGCCTTCACTGTGAACATGGGGTGGTGGAGATGCCGGGAATCGAACCCGGGTCCAGTGGAGTCAATTCAGGGCTTCTCCGAGCGCAGTCCGCTGTGAGTTTCTCGGCCCTGGCAGTCACGCGGACAAGCCGCCAACAGGCCCAGCTGCTGTTTGATTTCCCATCCACCCCCGCAGCCCGGGCGGACGGTTGAGTTCCCTAGATTATGCCAGGGTCCGGGTCGGGAACCCCCCGGTCTGACACCCAAGCGCTATCGGTGCTTATTAGGCAGCGAGAGCGAACTGCTGGGAATCGCGCTTAGAGTTGGCGATTATTTTTTTGCGACACGTGGTTAACGAGATCATTGCCGCGTTCCTCGGCTCGCTTCCCCTGTTTCAACATCCCCTGTCGAAACCGATCATCCCCATGTTTTTTTGAGAAACAGCTCGGACGGTGACCGTCCTTGTTGCTGGCGCCATACTACGCGAGGCGACCAGCGGGGGTCCAGCCGATTAACTCTGGCGCCGCCGGGCGGCCGCCACGGCGCGCGCCGTCTCGCGGGTGTCCTGCTTCTCGCGCAGGGTCTGCCGCTTGTCGTAGAGCTTCTTGCCGACCGCGAGCGCCAGTTCGAGCTTCACCCGGCCGTCCTTGAAGTACAGCGAGAGCGGGACGAGGGTGTGGCCGGCGTCGCGGACCTTCGTCTCGATCTTCTGGATCTCCATCCGGTGCAGCAGCAGCTTGCGCTTGCGCCGGGCCGCGTGGTTGGTCCACGTCCCCTGGGTGTACTCGGGGATGAAGACGTTGTCGATCCACGCCTCGTGGTTCTGGATGTAGGCGTAGCCGTCGACCAGGTTGGCCCGCCCCTCGCGCAGCGACTTCACCTCGGTCCCGGTGAGCACGAGGCCGCACTCGTAGGTGTCGAGGATGGTGTACTCGTGTCGCGCCTTCTTGTTCTGCGCGATCAGCTTGTGTCCGGTTTCCTTTGCCATAGCGCCGTCATTCTCGCACCTCCGGCCCCGTTCCAGCAGCCCCTTTACGTGCGGCTGCCGAGACCGGCGAGCACCCGCAGGGCGAGCGCGTCCGCGTCCTCCTCGGCACCCGCCGGGACGTCCGGGGCCAGCCCGGCGCCCTCCGGCGAGCGGCCGGCCGGGGTGTAGTAGCGGCCGACGGTGAGTTCCAGCACGGCGCCGTCGGCGAGCCGGCTGGGCTGCTGCACGGTGCCCTTGCCGAAGGTCCTGGCGCCGGCGACCACGGCCCGGCCGCGGTCCTGGAGGGCGCCGGTGAGCAGTTCGGCGGCGCTCATGGTGCCGCCGTCCACCAGCACCACCAGCGGGGTGCGCTGGTCGCCGCCGGGCGGGGCGGTGAGTTCGCGGGTGCCGCCGCGGTCCTGGTAGGAGCCGACCGGGCCGCCGTCCAGGAAGACCCCGGCGGTGCCGACGGCCTCCTCGACCAGTCCGCCGGAGTTGCCGCGCAGATCCAGCACCACCCCGGCGTGCGCGCCGCGCACGGCGGCGCGCACCTGCTCGGCCACGCCGGAGGTGAAGGCCCGGACGGCGATCCGCACCACGCCGCCGGCCAGGTGCTCGACGGTCACCTGCTGGCTGTCCAGCAGCGCCCGGCGCAGCCGGACCTCGCGGACCCCGCCCTCGCCCCGCCGCAGCTCCAGCACCACCTCCGAGCCCGCCTGCCGCTCGGCGCCCTCGCGCCCGCGCAGCCGGGCGACCACCTCGGTGACCGGCAGCCGGTCGGCCTCGTCCTCGCCGATCCGCAGCAGCCGGTCGCCGACCGCGATCCCGGCGGCGGCCGCCGGACCGGCGGGCAGCACCTGGGAGACGGTGGTGACGCCGTCCTCGCCCCGGCCGACCGACAGGCCCACGCCCAGGTAGCGGCCGTCCAGGCCCTGGCTGAACTCGGCGTACTCCTGGGCGCTGTAGTAGGCGCCCCAGCGGTCCCCGGTGGCGCCGATCAGATGCTCGGCCTGCTGCTGGGAGAGGTTGGCGCCGGCCGGGTCCTGGCCGGCCCCGAGGGGCGCGGCGACCGCCCGGGCGGTGTCCACCGACGGCGGACGGGCCGCCGCGCCCGGCTCGCCCCAGGCGCCGGTGGCGGCCCCGGCCAGCAGGACCGCGCCGAACACCAGGCCGAGAGTGGCCGCCTGACGGGTCGCACGGGGAGAGACGGACATGGCACCGGAGTCTAGGCGCAGCCCCGGAGCACGCGGGCCGCAACGGACTGCGGCGGAACGCGGGCGGCCCCGGACGGCGCAGTGCCGTCCGGGGCCGCCCGGTCGTCCGGAGCGTGGTCCGGTCAGACCTTCAGGTACTTGCGGAGGGTGAAGAAGGCCGCGATGCCGGCCATGCCCATACCCACCACGACCAGCAGCGGTATCACCGCGAGCACCGAGGAGAGGCCGATGAAGTGGATGAACTGCACCCGCTCGGCCAGCCAGCCCTGGACGAAGAAGTGCCCGCCGAGCAGCAGGCCGGAGGCCATCACCGCGCCCAGCAGCGCGGAGAACGCGGCCTCCGCGATGAACGGCATCTGCACGTAGAAGTTGGAGGCGCCGACCAGGCGCATGATGCCGGTCTCGCGCCGCCTGCTGAACGCCGACACCCGGACGGTGTTGACGATCAGCAGCAGGGCGACGAAGAGCATCAGCACCATGATCACGAAGGCCGCCGTCTGGAGACCGTTCAGCAGGCCGAAGAGGTTCTCCAGGATCTTCCGCTGGTCCTCGACCGACTTCACGCCGGGCTTTCCGGCGAAGGCGCTCTGGATGACGTCGTACTTGGTCGGGTCCTTCAGCTTAACCCGCCAGGACTGCGGGATGGCGTCCGGGCCGAGGACGGAGATGAGCGGGTTGTCCGGGTTCATCTCCTTCCAGTGCTTGTACGCCTCGGTGGAGTTCTCGAAGGTCGAGGACTGGACCACCGAGTCCATCTTGTCCAGCTGGGTCTTGATGTCGGCGATCTGCTGGTCGGTGGCCGCGCCCTTGTCGCACTGGGGCGAGTTCCGGGCATCGGCCTTGGTGCAGAAGTAGATGCTCACCTCGACCTTGTCGTACCAGTACCCCTTCATCGAGTTGACCTGGTCGCGGACCAGGAGGGAGGCACCGGCGAGGGCGAGGGAGAGCGCGACACTGACGACGACCGCGATGGTCATCGTCAGGTTGCGGCGGAGACCCACACCGATCTCCGACAGGACGAACTGCGCGCGCATGCGTTCAACAACTCCAGGGTCGGTACTGCTGGTCGGAGGAGGCGGGCGGACGGCCCACGGGTTCAGCGCCGAGCGGTCAGTGCTGGTACCCGTAGACGCCGCGGGCCTGGTCGCGGACCAGCAGCCCCTTGTCGAGCTCGATGACGCGCTTGCGCATCTGGTCGACGATGGCCTGGTCGTGGGTGGCCATCAGCACCGTGGTGCCGGTGCGGTTGATGCGGTCGAGCAGCTTCATGATGCCGACCGAGTTCTGCGGGTCGAGGTTGCCGGTGGGCTCGTCCGCGATCAGCAGCATCGGGCGGTTGACGAACGCCCGGGCGATCGCGACGCGCTGCTGCTCACCGCCGGAGAGCTCGCCGGGCATCCGGTCCTCCTTGCCGCCGAGGCCGACCAGGTCGAGCACCTCGGGCACCACCTTGCCGATGGCGCTCTTCGGCTTCCCGATGACCTCCAGCGCGAACGCGACGTTCTGCGCGACCGTCTTGTTCGGCAGCAGCCGGAAGTCCTGGAAGACGGTGCCCAGCTGGCGGCGCATGTGCGGCACCTTCCAGTTGGACAGCTTGCCCAGGTCCTTGCCCAGGACGTGCACCTCGCCGGTGCTGGGCCGCTCCTCGCGCAGGCACAGCCGCAGGAAGGTGGACTTCCCCGAGCCGGACGAGCCGACCAGGAAGACGAACTCACCCTTCTCGATCTCCAGCGAGACGTTGTCCAGGGCGGGACGGTTCTGCTTGGGATAGGTCTTGGAGACGTTGTCGAATCTGATCACGGCTGCATCACGGAGGCCATCCTAGGCGGCGCCAGTCCTCGGTCGGTCCGCCCCCCGGCATGCCCGGCCCGGGGCGGGCGAGGGGAGCGGAACGGCCGCTCCCGGCTTGGGACCATACGCGAAGGCCCGCCCGGCCCGCAGGTTCAGGGAGTGACAGCGGCAGAAAACTGGGGGAGAATGCCCGGTTATGCCCTGAAAATTGGGAGCCATCTCACAGCCCGGGGGCCGGAACGGCCGGAACCTGGCAGAGTGGAGGTTGCGGTCGGGCCCGACCGCTCCGCCGCACAGGGCACAACGAGGAACCAAGGCCCGCTCCGGTGCGTTGGCAGTAGCAGCGAGGAGGAGATCGCATGACCTGCGACCATCTGGTGTGCGCCAACTGCAACGGCCGCGTCAGCGAGGGCCGCTGCCCCGCCTGCCGGGCCACCCGGGCCAGGCTGCAGGAGCAGCAGGGTCCGTTCGCCGCGCTCTCCCCCGCGATGCTGCTGGCCGTCCTGGCCGGACTGCTCGCGGTGGTGCTGCTCGCGCGGCAGGCACTGGCCTGAGGAAGGTACCGGCGGTACCCCGAACCACCGGCGGACGTACACGGTGGACATGCACGAACGGGAAGGGCCCCGACCGGAGTTCCGGTCGGGGCCCTTCCCGTTTCGGCCGCTGCCTGCGCCGAGCACCGCGCGTACCGACTACTGCGCGCGACTACTGCGCGGCGGTCTCGCGCTGCTTGCGCCAGCGGATGCCGGCCTCGATGAAGCCGTCGATGTCGCCGTCCAGCACGGCCTGCGGGTTGCCGGCCTCGAACGCGGTCCGGACGTCCTTGACCATCTGGTACGGGTGCAGCACGTAGGAGCGCATCTGGTTGCCCCAGGAGCTGCCGCTGTCCTTGAGCGCGTCCATCGCGGCGCGCTCCTCCTGGCGGCGCCGCTCCAGCAGCTTGGCCTGGAGGACGTTCATCGCGGACGCCTTGTTCTGGATCTGCGAGCGCTCGTTCTGGCAGGAGACGACCACACCGGTCGGGATGTGCGTGATGCGCACCGCCGAGTCGGTGGTGTTGACGCCCTGGCCACCGGGGCCGGAGGCACGGTAGACGTCGATGCGCAGCTCCGACTCGTCGATGTCGACGTGGTCGGACTGCTCGACGACCGGGAGCACCTCGACACCGGCGAACGAGGTCTGCCGGCGGCCCTGGTTGTCGAAGGGCGAGATGCGGACCAGGCGGTGGGTGCCCTGCTCGACCGAGAGGGTGCCGTAGGCGTACGGGGCCTTCACGGTGAAGGTCGCGGACTTGATGCCGGCCTCCTCCGCGTACGAGGTGTCGTAGACCTCGGTCGGGTACCCGTGCCGCTCGGCCCAGCGCAGGTACATGCGCATCAGCTGCTCGGCGAAGTCGGCGGCGTCCACGCCACCGGCCTCGGCGCGGATGTTGATCAGCGCCTCGCGGGCGTCGTACTCGCCCGACAGGAGGGTGCGGACCTCGAGCTCCTCCACCGCCTTGGCGACGGCGGCCAGCTCGACCTCGGCCTCGGCGCGGGTGTCCGCGTCGTCCTCGGCCTCGGCCAGCTCGAACAGGACGCCCAGGTCGTCGATGCGGCCGCGGAGGCCCTCGACCCGGCGCAGTTCGCCCTGGAGGAAGGAGAGCCTGCTGGTCACCTTCTGCGCGTTCGCGACGTCGTCCCACAGGGTGGGGGCGGCTGCCTCCTCCTCCAGGACCGCGATGTCGGCCCGGATCTTGTCCAGGTCGAGGACGGCCTCGATCGACCCCATGGTCGTATCGAGGTTCTTGAGCTCTTCGGAAGGATCGACGGCTGCCACGCCCCCAGGGTAATGGTTCCCGGGGTGCACATGACGCCCCCGGGGGTCCCCGAGGCCCGGAGTGCGCCGTCGGGGCGGCCACCCGGGGCGCGGACGGCGCCGGTCAGGGAGCCCGCGGAGCCGTCGCGGAGGTGGCCGGGCGCGGGCCGGGACCGGCGTCCGGCACGGTCGCGGCGAAGGCGGTCCAGGCCGCCGCGGCCCCGGCCAGCAGCAGGATCGTGGCCAGCAGCACGGCCAGCATCCGGCGGCGGCGCAGCAGCGCCTGGCGGTCGCGGCGGTGGGCGCTGCCCGGGGCGGTCCGCTGGGCCCGCGACTCGGCCGCGTACGAGGCCAGCTCGTGCGCGGAGGGGCGGCGCAGGCTGGTGTGGGTGTCCCGGGTGGAGTCCGGGGCGGCGCCCGGCACCAGCGGGACGGCCGGGCCGCGGCGGCGCTTGTGGGCGCCGGGGGCGGCGTCCACCTCGGCGTAGACCGCCTCGCCCGGGGTCAGCTGCTCCTCGGCCGGGGCCCGGCCCTGCTGCGGGACTGCCAGCACCGGCAGTCCGGCCAGGGCGGGCAGCTGCTCGCGCAGCCGGGCCGCCAGCTCGGCTGCGCGCAGCCGCGAGGCCGGGGCCTTGGCCAGGCACTCGGCGATGATCCGCCACAGGCCGTCGGGCAGGCCGGGGATCGGCGGCACCTGTTCGGTGACGTGCCGGCGCAGCACCGCCCCGGTGTGGCCGCCGCCGAACGGGGTGAAGCCGGCCAGCAGCTCGTAGAGCACGGTGGCGAGGGCGTAGATGTCGACGGCGGCGCGCGGCTCCAGGCCCTCGATGATCTCGGGGGCGAGGTAGTCGGGGGTGCCGATGATCCTGGTCGCCCGGGTGCGGCGGGGGGCGTCGACCAGCCGGGCCACCCCGAAGTCGGTCAGCTTGGCCCGCGGGGCGCCGCCGGGGCCCGGGGCGGCGGCCAGGTCGAGCAGGACGTTCTCCGGCTTGACGTCGCGGTGCACGATTCCGGCCGCGTGGGCGGCGGCCAGGCCGTCGGCGACGTCCGCGATGATCGAGGCGGCGGCCTGCGGGGGCAGCGCGCCGTCGCGCTCCAGCCGGGAGCGGAGGTCGGTGCCCTGGACGAGTTCCATCACCAGGGCGAGGTCGCTGCCGTCCACCACCATGTCGCGCACGCCGACCACCCGGGGGTGGTCGAGGCTGGTCAGCGCGGCCCGTTCCTGGACGAAGCGCCCGACCAGCACCTGGTCGGCGGCCAGGTCCTCGCGGAGCAGCTTGACCGCGACCGGACCGTCCGGGCCCTCGCCGAGCCAGACCGTCCCGGCCGAGCCCCGGCCGATCACCTGGTGGACGGTGTAGCGGCTGCCGATCTTGCGTGCCAATGCTGCTCCGTGGGCGGCGGGAGCGCCCCGGGAGGGTCCGGTGCACTCGGTGGGGCGGGACAACAGCGACCAACCTACGCGCCCGGACACCCTCCGCGGGCCGCCTGAGGCCGCTCGGCGGGCGGGAAAAGGCAAGAATTCCCGGGAAGTGTCGACAAAACGTCAATTCCACCGGCCGGAGGCGGCGCCGGGCCCCGGCACCGCCCCTCCCTCAGCGCGCGGCCGTCATTTCTTCGAGTTGAAGACGTCGCCCACCCAGTCCTTCGCGGTGGTGAACCAGTCCTGGACGTTGGCCCAGTACTCGGGGAGCGGGGTGAAGTTCCACAGCGCCACCGCTGCCACCGCCAGCACCAGCAGCACCATCAGGCAGCCCTTGAGACAGCCCAGGCCCGGGATGTACATCCGGTTGCGGCTGCGCGGGCGCGGCTCGCGGCGCGGCGTCTCCCGGGGCGCCTCGCGCGGCGGCTCGGCCCGGCGCTGCGGGGGCTCGCGGTGCTGCGGCGCGGGCGGCTCGGCCCGGCGCGGCGGAGCGGCGGGGGCGGCGGCCTCCCGGCGCGCGGCCGACCGGGACGGCGCGGGGGCCTGCGGCTGCTGCTGCCCGTACGGCTGGCCCTGGCCCTGCTGCGGCTGGTTGTAGCCGCCGGGCGGCTGCGGACGCCCGGCGGCGGGCTGCTGCCCGCCCGGGCCGCCGCGGTACGGCGGCGGGGCGACCGGCGGGCGCTGGGCGTAGCCGGGCGGGGCCTGGTGGTGGCCGCCGCCCTGCGGCTGCTGGCCGGGCTGCGGGTAGCCCTGCGGCTGCTGGCCGGGCTGCGGGTAGCCCGGCTGGTAGCCCTGCGGGGGCCGGTACCCCGGCTGCTGCTGGTGCTGCTGCGGGTAGCCCTGGTGGCCCTGCTGCTGGTGGCCCTGCCCGGCCTGGTAGGGCGCCGGGGCGACCGGCGGGGCCTCGAAGTCCTCCGGCTCGAAGTAGCCGATCTCGGTCTGCTGGTTGCGGTCCCGGGCGGCCCGCAGCTGGGACTGCCACGGGTGCGGCGCGTCGGCCTGCGGCGGCCCGGCCGGGGGCGGCGGCACCGCGGCGGGCGGCATCACCCGGGTCGCGGCCGCGGGGTCGTACGGTGGCGGCTGGGTACCCATCACCCGGGTGGCCGCCGCCGGGTCGTACCCCTGGCCGGGCTGGGCGGGGGCGCCCTGGCCCGCCGGGAGCACCTGGGTGCGGTCCTCGGCGTCGAACGGCAGGCCGGCCGCGCCCGGACCGCCCAGCGGGCCCTGGCCCGCGCCGTCCGCGCTGCCGGGCACGACCGTCGGCCGCGGATCGGGCACCAGCAGCGCGCCCACGGCCAGCGCCGCGTCCACCGCCGCCGGGGAGGCGTGCACGCCCACCCCCGCCGCGACCACCCGCAGCGCGCGCGAGAGCGAGACCGCGCCGGGCCGCTGCGCCGGGTCCTTGCGCAGGCAGCGCTCGATCACCGTCCAGAGCGGCTCGGGCATGGTGGACGGCCGCTGCGGCTCCTGGGCGAGGTGCGCCTGGAGGATCGCCAGCGGGTTGTCGCCCTGGAACGGCTGGCGTCCGGTGACCAGCTCGTACAGCATGATCCCGGCACCGTAGACGTCCACCGCGGAGGTCTGCGGACGGCCCTCGGCCGACTCCGGCGCCACATAGGCGGGAGTGCCGACGAACTCGTGGCTGCGGGTGATGCCCGGGGAGTCGGCGAGCCGGGCGATACCGAAGTCGGTCAGCATCGGGTGCATCTGCTCGGTGCCCTCGACGACCGCGGTGGCGAGCAGCACGTTGGCCGGCTTGAGGTCGCGGTGGACGATGCCGTCGTCGTGGCTGGCGGCCAGCGCGTCGGCGACCTGGGCCATCAGCAGGGCGCCCGCGATCGGGCTGAACGGACCGTTCTCGCGCAGGTAGCGGGACAGGTCGGGGCCGTCGACGAGGTCCATCACCAGGGCCAGCAGCTCGCCCTCGACGACCAGGTCGCGGACCTTGACGATGTTCGGGTGGGTGAGCCGCAGCAGCAGCGAGCGCTCGCGCAGGAACCGCATCACCACATCGGGGTCGGCGGCGAGCTCCTCGCGCAGGATCTTGATCGCCACCTGCTGCCCGGGCGCGGTACCGGGGACTTCGACGTCGGCGCGCACCTGACCGCGCCAGACGGTGCCGGTGGCCCCTCGTCCGAGGGTCTCCTCCAGCAGATACTTGCTCCCGACTGGCCGCACCTGTCGCACTCCTCGCCGTGCCGCCCGCGCGGGCGGCTCCTCCGCCGGTGCGGTGAGCCTGCCGGGCCCGTGTTTCCGGCCACTCTAACGGGGCCCGTTCACGTTTTTGGGTCGACCGGCAGGGCGTTCGCCCGGGTTGGGGGACATCCCCTACGGGAAGACCCGCAGGGCCCGCCGGCGGTTCCACCGGGGCCGCCGGGCCTGCCTTCCCGGGCACCGGTTGACCTGACTCTCCGTCGCCCCCGAACATGGCGATGATCGCAAGATCGTCAAATCCGGTACCGTGCGCGGACTGTCCGTGACGGATGGCAGGATGACACTCGCCACTCTTGTGGCCCAACCGGTGTCGCGGCCACCCCCGCTCCCCCGCGGCGGCCCCGCGCAGCGGCACAACGGCGTCACACCAGCAGAAGGGACCGCGGGCGAGATGCAGATCCGGCTGACCGTCCTCCGACCGCGCAGCGGCCCGGCAGTCGCCGGCACCGCCATCCCGTACGTGGACGTGCTGGTCACCGCACCCGTGGGCACCGCGCTCGGCTCCCTCGCCGGGGCGCTCGCGGGCGCCGTCGGCGTGCGCGGACCGCGGGCCGCCACCCATGTGCACCTCTACGCCGGGGCGCGCCGGGTGGACGAGCACACCCTGCTCGGCCATCCCCCGCTGCTCGACGGCGCCGTCCTCTCCCTCAACGAGCCGGACCCGACCGCCGACGACCCGGACGACACCCCCGCCGCCGCCGAACTCCGCGTCGTCGGCGGCCCCGACGCCGGCGGCGTGCACCGGCTGCACGGCCGGGAGATCCGGGTCGGCCGCTCCGGCGAGGCCGACGTCCCGGTCGACGACCCCGACGTCTCGCGGCTGCACCTCGCGCTGCACCTCGCCGAGGACGGCACGGTCACCGTCCGCGACCTCGGCTCCACCAACGGCACCACCGTGGACGGGCGGATCGTTCCGCCGGGTGCGCCGGAGGAGGCCGTCCCGCTCGACGGCACCGGCCTGCTGCGACTCGGCGAGACCACTCTGCGGGTGACCGTGCCCGACCCCCGGGACGGCTCCGGGCCGTCGGCCCGCGCCGCACTCCCCGACGGCCACGGCCACCTCCAGCTCGCCGCCCCCGCCCCGGCCCGGACCGCCCCGCCGGTCACCGAGCCGCCCAGCGCGCCCGAACCGCCCACCGGGCGCGGCCGCGGCCTGCTCTCGCTCCGGCTCGGCCGCTCCGCCGCCGAACCGCCCGAGGAGAGCGCCGAGCGCCACCACGCCGCCGTCCGCACCCGGCAGGCCGCCGCCCAGCGCGAGCGCTGGCCCGACCTCGCCACCCTCCTGCTCAACGCGGTCGGCCGCGGGCCCCGGCTGTGGGAGCGCGGCCCCGGCCACCCCGACGCGCTCACCCTGCGGCTCGGCACCGCCGACCGGCCCGGCGGCCCCGGCACCTCGCCCGGCACCGTGCTCCCCGCCGTCCCGGTCACCCTCGACCTGCAGACCGCCGGCAGCCTCGGCCTCAGCGGCCCGCGCGAGCGGCTGGACGCGCTGACCCGCGCCGTCGTCGCCCAGCTCGCCGCCCTGCACCCGCCGACCGGACTCAGCCTGGTCGTGGTCGACGCCGACCCGGCGCGCACCCCGCAGGACCGCGTCGACACCTGGGCCTGGGCCCTGTGGCTGCCCCACCTGCGCCCCGCCGAGGGCCAGGACTGCCGGCTGCTGCTCGGCCTCGACGACGAGCAGGCCGCCGCCCGGCTCACCGAGCTCACCACCCGGCTCAGCGGCCCGGTCGGCCTCGGCGGCCACCCCGCCACCGTGGTCGTGGTCGACGGCCGCCCGGCCACCGAGGCCGCCCGGCAGGCCCTCGACCTGCTGCTGCGCCAGGGCCCGGCGGTCGGCATCTTCCCCGTCTGCCTCGCCGAGCAGCCGGAACTGCTGCCCCGAGGCCTCGGCGCCACCGCGCTGATCACCGGCGAGGTCGGCACCCAGCTGTCGCTCGACCGCCCGGGCCCGGTCGCCCGCGGCCGCGAGACCCTGCACGAGATCTCCCTGGACGCCGTCTCCGACGCCTGGGCCGAGCGCCTCGCCCGGGTCCTCGCCCCGCTGCGCGAGGCCACCCCGGCCAACCGGGGGCCGCTGCCGGACGCGCTGCGGCTGCTCGACCTGCTCCAGCTGGACACCGTCACCCCGGCCAAGCTCTCCGCCCGCTGGGACGCCCACGCCGGCGGCATCGGCGCCGCCACCGCCCTGCTCGGCACCACCCGGGACGAGCTGTGCGTGCTCGACCTCGCGGACCCCGAACTCACCCTCCCCTCCCCCGACCCGGGCGGCCCGCACCTGCTGATCGGCGGCGCGCGCGGCTCCGGCAAGACCGAGCTGCTGCGCACCCTGATCGCCTCGCTCGCCGTCTCCGAGCGGCCCGAACGCCTCGCCGTCAGCATCGTCGAGGGCCGGGCCACCGAGGACGGACTCGCCGGCTGCACCGAACTCCCGCACGTCACCGGCCTGGTGAACGCCGGTACCGACCCGCGCGCCGCGCTGCTCGCCGCCGAGGCGCTGGAGGACGAGCTCGCGCTGCGGGAGCGGCTGTTCGACGGCCTGGACTTCGCCTCCTGGCACGCGGCCCGCATCCTCGACGGTGAGCCGGTCCCGGTCCCCGCCACCGTGGGCGCGCCCTCGGCGGCGAGCACCGCGCGCATCATCCAGCCGCGCAGCCCCGAGGCCGTGGTGGCTCCCGCGGCCGCCGCCGGGCCCTGCCCGCCCCGGCTGGTCGTCGTCGTCGACGACTACGACGCCCTGCTCGCCCCGACGTCCCCGGCCGGTCGCCCGCTCGCCCGGGCCCTGGCCGCCGTCGCCCGCCGCGGCGGGCCGCTCGGCGTGCACCTCGCGGTCACCACCGGGCGCCCGGAGGAGACCACCGGCACCGAGGTCGACGACGCCGCCCTGCTGCGGATCGCGCTGCGGACGGACGACCCGGCCGACTCCGACCTGCTGATCCACCTCGGCGACGCGGCGGCCCTGCCGGACTCGACCCCGGGCCGCGGCTACCTGCGCCTGCCGGACGGCGGCGTCACCGCCTTCCAGACCGCCCGCATCAGCGGCCGGATCCCGCGGACGGCGACCCTGCGCCCCACCGTCGTCGCCATAGACCCGCTCACCCTCGGCGCCCCACCCGCCCGCCGCCCCGTCCGCGAGCTGGGCAACGGCCCCACCGACCTCGCCCTCCTCGCCAGCGCCCTCCAGCGCGCGGCGGCCCGCTGAACCGTCGGACTCGGTGATGGAGGACGGTCGGGAGACGGACTCCACGCGTACGGACACCGGGCGGCGAGTTCCGCACGCAACGAGACTTCCCGTGCCAAGGACCGATTGTGCTCCTGAAGCTATATTCGTTGCCGCAGGAGCCCGAAACGGCCGTGGGGCCCGCTTGCACCGGGCCCCACGGCTTCGTTCCGTGCTGTGATCAGGCGTTGTTCTGCTTCGGCTCGTCGCCCGGCTTGTCGGTGATCGAGCGGCCCAGGACCGCCGTGTGGCCGACCACCGTGCCCGCCTTGCCGAAGTCGCCGTCGGCGACGACGACCTCGCGCTCACCGAGGAACTCGTGGGTCTTCGGCTCGAAGATCCACTCGGTCCGGAGACCGCTCTCCTCGTGCGCCACGGCCACGCCGTGGCGGCCCGAGGCGTCCACCGAGTCCGCGGCCGCGGTGACACCGGGGATCTTCGCCGCCGCCCGGTAGAGGGCGGCGCTGACGGCCGGCGGGGCGATCTGCTCGCGCAGCAGGTCCCCGATGGTCGCGAACGCCTGCTGGTCAGGGGTGCGGCCCTGGCCCTTGGTCTCGGCGTAGATCTTCTTCAGCAGCGCGTCCGGGTCGGTCGGCAGAGCCGCCAGGTACTTGTAGGTGGGCGCGCTGATGGTCGGCTTCTTGGTCGGGTCGAGCCACAGCCCGCCGTCGGGACGCGGCGCGGGGCGCTTGTCCCCCTCCTTGGCGGCGGCCTCGCCGGCCTTGCCGGCCTTGCCCTCCTCCTTCAGGACGCCCCACTGGCTGCCGTCCACCGACAGCCAGATCTGGCGGCGGTGCGGCGCGTCGACCTTCGCCTCGCCGGTGGCCAGGTTGTAGCCCGCGAAGGACACCAGGCTGTCCACGTAGACGAACTGGTTCTTGCCGGGCTTCGGGTCGGGCTTGCCGGCCGCGGTGTCGGCGGCCTGGGTCAGCAGCTCGACGGCGGCGACCGGGGCGGCGTTCAGCGTGGTGCCGCCGCTCTCGGCCGGCTGCCCGCCCTGGACCTGCTGCCCGCTCTGCTGCTGGGCGAGCGGGGCCCTGGAGGCCGCGCCGTCACTGCCGCCCGGCAGGACCATCGCCAGGGCCAGACCGCCCGCCAGGGCCGGAATCGCCACCCAGCCGAGCTTGCCCCGCCGGACCCGCGCGGGCTTGGTGTCCCGGATCTCACTCATCAGATGTCCCCTCAACAGCCGGTGGCGGTCGGAGGAGAGTTCGGGCCGTGCCGGCGGCGGCAACAGCCGGGCCAGCTCGGCACGCTCGTGCTCGTTCATCGGTTCGTCTCCCGTGTCGACCGGGCCGCATCGGTGCGGCCAACCCGTACCTGTCCGGGCTCGGAGCGGAGTTCCCGCCCTTTTCGCAGTTCTTCCTCGGCGAGCGCCCGGAGCTTGGTGCGGGCGCGCGAGAGCCGCGAACGCACCGTTCCGACCGGCACCCCGAGCGCCTCGGCGGCACTCGCGTAGTCGAGCCCGGCCCAGACGCAGAGGCCGAACACCTCCCGCTCCGCCTTCCGCAGGCGCTCCAGCGCCCGCCGCGCGGCGACCAGCTGGGCGCTGTCGTCGAGCCGCCCGACGAGCTCGTCGGCGAAGTCCGGCACCACGTCCCTGGCCGGCAGCCGCTCCATCGCGGCCCGGTGCCGCCGGGCCGCCCGGGCGGTGTTCCGCAGCACGTTGGCGGCGACCCCGAACAGCCAGGGGCGGACCGGCTCGTCGCTCTCGCGCAGCTTGTGGCGCAGCCGCCACGCCTCCAGGAAGGTCAGCTGGACGATGTCCTCCGCGACCGCCCAGTCCCCCGAGACCCGCACCGCGTACCGGTACAGGTCGTCCGCCGCCTCGTCGAACAGCTCCCCGAACGCCCATTGGTCCCCGTTCCGTATCCGTCCCCGCTGTGACAGCTCCACACCTCCACCTGTCCGCAGCGTCGAAGCGGTTCCGACGTGGTTCCGACGGGTCTCGGGAACGGCTCAGGAGCAGTAGGTGTCGCGGTCGGCCAGGGCGAGGCCGGTCACCCGCTCGGCGTCGACGGTGAACTCGTACCGCCGCCCCGCTCGATCCGGCCGGTCCCGGCCCACAGGGTGTACTTGCCGTCCTTGCCGGGCTGGAGCCCCTGGGCCTCGATCAATCCCCTCGTTCGGGGGTCACCGTATCGAACACGGGTGCACACGAAGCGGCGGGCCCGCGTCCACCAGGGACGCGGGCCCGCCGTCGAACCGCTACCGCCTCGTCAGCGCATCGAACCCGTGCGGAGCAGGGTCCGGATGACACGCATCGCGACGGAGAGGCTGGACAGCTCGTAGTTGTCCGAACCCCTTATGTCGTCGAGGGTGCTCTTGGCGCGGTTCAGCAGGGTCGCGTTGAGCTCCGCCCAGGCGGTGTACCGCTCCTCCGGGCTGGCGCCCTCGGGGCCGCAGGCCAGGATGTCGGCGGTCAGCGCCGCGTGGGCCGCGAAGAGGTCCTCGCGGATGGCGGCGCGGGCCATGGACGACCAGCGGTCGGTGCGGGGCAGCTCGATGATGCGGTCGAGCAGGTGGGTGATCTGCAGCCGGTCGGCGAGGTCGTAGTAGAGCTCGGCGACCTGGGCGACGTCCTTGCCGGACCGGTCCGCGACCTCGGTGATGTCCAGGGTCGGGAAGGTCGAGGACAGGCCCGCGATCCGGGTGGCGAGCTCCTCCGGCACACCGGCGCCGGCGAGCTCCCCGTAGACGTGCTCGAACCAGGCCAGGTCCTCGCCGCGCAGCGGCTTGGGCAGCGAGCCCCACACCTGGTTGACCCGGTCGTGGAAGAACTCGATGGTGCCGGCGATGTCCAGCGGCTGGCGCCGGTTGTTGAGCATCCACCGGGTGGCGCGCTCGACCAGACGGCGCGAGTGCAGCCGCATCTTGGTCTGGGCCCGGGCGGGGACCCGGTTGTCCAGGCCCTCGATCTCGGACCAGATCTCCTCGAGGCCGAAGACGGCCCGGGCGGCGGTGTGGGTGCGGGCGACCTCTTCGTAGGTCGCGCCGGTCTCCTCCTTCAGGCGGAAGGCGAAGGTGCAGCCACCGCGGTTGATCGTGTCGTTGACGATCAGCGTGGTGATGATCTCGCGGCGCAGCGGGTGCCGGTCGATCTGCTCGGCGAACCGGACCCGCAGGGCGCTGGGGAAGTACTCGTGCAGCGCGGTGCGGAAGAACGGGTCGTCGGGCAGGTCGGTGGCGAGCAGCTCGTCGGCCAGGGTGATCTTGGTGTACGCGAGCAGCACCGACATCTCGGGCTGGGACAGGCCCCGGCCGTTCTGCTGGCGCTCGCGGATCTGCCGCTCGGTGGGCAGGAACTCCAGGCCCCGGTCGAGCTGGCCGGCCGACTCCAGGCGGTTGATCATCCGGGAGTGGACGTTGACCATGCTGTGCGCCTGGGCGACCGCGTTGGCCAGCACCACGTTCTGCGCGTAGTTGTTGCGCAGCACGAGGTGGCCGACCTCGTCGGTCATCTCGGCGAGCAGGGTGTTGCGCTGCTTGACCGTCATGTCGCCGTCGGCGACCACCTGGTTGAGCAGGATCTTGATGTTGACCTCGTGGTCCGAGGTGTCCACACCGGCCGAGTTGTCGATGGCGTCGGTGTTGATCCAGCCGCCGGTGTTCTCCGGGCCGCCGGAGGCCGCGTACTCGATGCGGCCGAGCTGGGTGCAGCCGAGGTTGCCGCCCTCGCCGACGACGCGGGCGCGGACCTGCTCGCCGTTGACCCGGATGGCGTCGTTGGCCTTGTCGCCGACCTCGGCGTTGGTCTCGGTGGAGGCCTTGACGTAGGTGCCGATGCCGCCGTTCCAGAACAGGTCGACCGGCGCCTGGAGCACGGCCTTCATCAGCTCGGCGGGGGTGAGCCGGGTGTCGGAGACGCCCAGGGCGGCCCGGACCTGCGCGGTGAGCTGGATCGACTTGGCGCTGCGCGGGAAGATCCCGCCGCCGGCCGAGATCAGCGACCTGTCGTAGTCGTCCCAGGAGCTGCGGGGCAGCTCGAACAGGCGGCGGCGCTCGGCGTACGAGGCGGCCGCCTCCGGGTTCGGGTCCAGGAAGATGTGGCGGTGGTCGAAGGCGGCGACCAGGCGGATGTGCTCGCTGAGCAGCATGCCGTTGCCGAAGACGTCGCCGGACATGTCGCCGATGCCGACGACGGTGAAGTCCTCGGACTGGGTGTCGACGCCGAGCTCGCGGAAGTTGCGCTTGACGGACTCCCAGGCACCGCGGGCGGTGATGCCCATGCCCTTGTGGTCGTAGCCGGCCGAGCCGCCGGAGGCGAACGCGTCGCCCAGCCAGAAGCCGTAGGACTCGGCGACACCGTTGGCGATGTCGGAGAAGGTCGCGGTGCCCTTGTCCGCGGCGACGACCAGGTAGGTGTCGTCCTCGTCGTGGCGGACCACGTCGGCCGGGTGGACGACCTCGCCGCCGACCAGGTTGTCGGTGATGTCCAGCAGCGCCGAGATGAAGGTCTTGTAGGACGAGATGCCCTCGGCCAGCCAGGCGTCACGGTCCACCGACGGGTCCGGCAGCTGCTTGGCGACGAAGCCGCCCTTGGCGCCGACCGGCACGATGACGGTGTTCTTGACCATCTGCGCCTTGACCAGGCCGAGGATCTCGGTGCGGAAGTCCTCGCGCCGGTCGGACCAGCGCAGACCGCCGCGGGCGACCTTGCCGAAGCGCAGGTGCACACCCTCGACCTGCGGCGAGTAGACCCAGATCTCGAACGCCGGGCGCGGGGCCGGCAGGTCCGGGATCGCCTTCGGGTCGAACTTCATCGACACGTAGGAGTGCCAGGCGCCGGTGCCGTCGTGCTGGAAGAAGTTGGTCCGCAGGGTGGCCTTGATGAGGTGCAGGAAGGAGCGCAGGATGCGGTCCTCGTCCAGCGAGACGACCTCGTCCAGCGCGCCGTCCAGCTCCTCCAGGATGCCCTCGGTCAGCTCGAGCGCGCCCTGCTGGTGGCTGGGGCTCAGCCGGGCCTCGAAGAGGTTGACCAGCAGCCGGGTGGTGTGGGTGTTGTTGCGGAGCGCGTCCTCCATGTAGTCCTGGGAGAACGTGGAGCCCGCCTGGCGCAGGTACTTGGCGTACGCGCGCAGCATCATCGCCTGGCGCCAGGTCAGCCCGGCGGTCAGGACCAGCTCGTTGAAGCCGTCGTTCTCGGCCAGGCCGGTCCAGGTGGCGGCGAAGGTCTCCTGGAAGCGGTCGCGGGCCTCGTCGGTCAGCTCGACGGCCTCGCGCAGCCGCAGGCCGAAGTCGTACACCCAGGCGGTGGTGTGGTCGGAGCGGGTCAGCGCGTACGGGTGCTCGTCGAGCACCTCGACGCCCAGCCGCTGGAGGACCGGCAGCACCTCGGTGAGCGAGATCGGGCCGCCCACCCGGTAGATCTTGAAGCGGCGCTCGTCGTCACCGGCGCCGACCGGCTGGTAGAGGTTCAGCCGGAAGTCGCCCTCGCCGTGCAGCGACTCGATCTGCTTGAGGTCCGCGACCGCGGTGCGCGCGGTGAAGTCGGCGCGGTAGCCGTCGGGGAAGGCGTTGGCGTACTTGCGGGAGAGCTCGGCCGCCTTCTCCTCGCCCAGCTCGACGTGCAGCTGGTCGTTGAACCCGTCCATCCAGAACCGGGCGGCCTCGGCCAGCTTGGCCTCGATCCGCTCGATCTCGGCGTCCGTGAGGTGCGGGAGTTCGCTGCCGGGGGTGACCCGGACGACGAAGTGCAGCCGGGTCAGGACCGACTCGGTCGACCAGACCGTGTAGTCGATCGAGGCGCCGTTGAGCTCCTGCATCAGGATGTCCATGAGGCGCAGCCGGATGCGGGTGGTGTAGCGGTCGCGCGGCAGGTAGACCAGCGCGGAGAAGTAGCGCCCGTACTCGTCCTGGCGCAGGAACAGCCGCAGCCGGCGGCGCTCCTGGAGGTAGAGCACGCTGGTGGCGATCTGCAGCAGCTCGTCGGCCGGGGTCTGGAAGATCTCGTCCCGGGGGAAGGTCTCCAGGATCTGGAGCAGGTCGCGGCCGTCGTGGCTCTCGGTGGAGAAGCCGGAGTCGACGATGACGTCCTGGACCTTGCGGCGGACGACCGGGATGCGGTTGACCGACTCGGTGTAGGCGGCGGCCGAGAACAGGCCGAGGAAGCGGCGCTCGCCGATGACCTCGCCGTTGGCGTCGAACTTCTTCACGCCGACGTAGTCGAGGTAGGACGGGCGGTGCACGGTCGCCCGGCTGTTGGCCTTGGTGAGGACGAGCAGCTTCTTCTCGTGGGCCTTGGCGCGGACCGGCGCGGACAGCCGGCCGAAGGCCTCGCTGACGGCGTGGTGCTGGTCGTCGTGGCCGATCGGGTCGGAGCGCAGGATGCCGAGGCCGGTCCCGGCGACGGCCTTGAGGACCTCCTCGCCCTCGTGCTCGACCAGGTCGTACTCGCGGTAGCCGAGGAAGGTGAAGTGGTCGTCGGCGAGCCAGCGCATGAGCTCCCAGGCCTCGCCGACCTCCTGCTCGGGCAGGCCGGCCGGGGGCTGCTCGGCGAGCTCGTCGGCCAGACGCAGCGCGGAGTCGCGCATCTTGGTCCAGTCCTCGACGACCTCGCGGACGTCGCCGAGCACCCGGCGCAGGCCGGTCTCGATCTCGCGCAGGTCGTCGCGGTCGGTCTCGCGGTCGACCTCGATGTGCATCCACGACTCGACGGTCGCGTCGGCCGGCCACTCGGTGCCGGCGGCCTGGCTGCGGGCGCAGGCGTCGACGTCGAGGATCTCCAGCAGCTTGCCGGTGATGTCGCGGCGGACGACCAGCTGGGGGTGGATGACGATGTGGATCGCGCGGTCCTGGCGGGACAGCTCGTTGGTCACCGAGTCGACCAGGAACGGCATGTCGTCGGTGACGACCTCGACCACGGTGTGGCCGCAGGACCAGCCGTTCTCCTCGACCGAGGGGGTGTGCACCCGCACCTCGGCGGTGCCCTGGGGGCGCTTGAGGCCCAGGCGGTAGTGCGAGGCGGCCGCGCCGTAGACGTCGACCGGGTCGCGGTCGACCAGGTCCTCGGGCGCCGTGTGGAGGTAGTAGTGGTGCAGGTACGCGGACAGAGCGCCGTTGCTCAGTCCCTCCCCCGGCGCCGCTCCCCCCACCTGGCTGTTCTCAGCGGCTGCTGCTGCCTTCCTGAGCAGTTCGGCCTTGGCTGCGTCCAGCTTGGTCTGCATGACTTCTTGGCTCCTGTCGCGCGCCGTTGCGTGACTCGGTGGTGGTCTCGGTGTCCACCGCCGGGGTCTTCCGCAATCCTGCCGCACCATCCAGCTGAAAAGGCCCCATGGCGCGCATGGAACACCTCTGCAGCGGGTAGGACGCAACGTTCGGCCTGCGGAGCCACCCGACGACGCCAGCCAGCCTAACGGGATCAATCGAAGGTGTCAGGGGACAAGCAGGCGCAAACCTGCAGGAAGATCGGGCCGTCCTGGACAGCTTGTCCAATCAGCCTGCCGGTTTGCGCCGAAAGCCGGAACTTCGTGCGGAGCACGTGTG
This sequence comes from Kitasatospora sp. NPDC089913, assembly GCF_044748625.1. Taxonomy (NCBI): domain Bacteria; kingdom Bacillati; phylum Actinomycetota; class Actinomycetes; order Kitasatosporales; family Streptomycetaceae; genus Kitasatospora; species Kitasatospora sp. NPDC089913. Next base: position 43,555 of record NZ_JBIVGI010000040.1, read on the forward strand.
CGGACCGTCGGCATTCAGCCCATGTGCGGGTGAACGTGGGTGGTCGGCGGCACGAACGTCTCCTTGATCGACCTCGCCGAGGTCCAGCGCAGCAGGTTCTGCGGCGCGCCCGCCTTGTCGTTGGTGCCGGAGGCCCGGCCGCCGCCGAAGGGCTGCTGGCCGACCACGGCACCGGTCGGCTTGTCGTTGATGCAGAAGTTCCCGGCCGCGAACCGCAGCGCCTCCAGGGCCTGCGCGATCGCGTAGCGGTCCTGGGCCACCACCGCGCCGGTCAGCCCGTACGGGGCACCCCCGTCGACCCGGCCGAGCACGTCCTCCCAGCGGGAGTCCTCGTAGACGTGGACGGCCAGGATCGGACCGAAGTACTCGGTGCGGAACATCTCGTTGCGGTGGTCCGAGGAGACCAGCACGGTCGGGCGGACGAACCAGCCGATCGCGTCGTCGTACTGGCCGCCGGCCACCAGCTCCACCGTCGGATCGGCCTTGGCCCGCTCGATCGCGTCCCGGTTCCGCTCGAACGCGCGCCGGTCGATCAGCGCGCCCATGAAGTTCGACAGGTCGGTGACGTCGCCGACGGCCAACGCGTCCACCTCGGCGAGCAGGTCGTCCTTGATCCGCTGCCAGATGCTGCGCGGCAGGTACGCGCGGGACAGCGCCGAGCACTTCTGGCCCTGGTACTCGAAGGCGCCCCGGATCAGCGCCGCCTTGAGGATCTCCGGATCGGCCGAGCGGTGCGCCAGCAGGAAGTCCTTGCCGCCGGTCTCGCCGACGATCCGCGGGTACGTCCGGTAGCCGCCGATGTTGGCACCGATGGTCTGCCAGAGCGACTGGAAGGTCGCGGTGGAACCCGTGAAGTGCAGCCCGGCCAGCGCCGGGTCCGCCAGCGCCACCGCGGACAGCTGCTGCCCGTCGCCGGTGACCAGGTTGATCACCCCCGGCGGCAGCCCGGCCGCCTCCAGCAGCCGCATCAGGTGGTGGGCGGCCAGCGTCTGGGTCGGCGCCGGCTTCCACACCACGGTGTTGCCCATCAGCGCCGGCGCGGTCGGCAGGTTCCCGGCGATCGCGGTGAAGTTGAACGGGGTGACCGCGTAGACGAAACCCTCCAGCGGGCGGTGGTCGACGCGGTTCCACACCCCGGGCGAGGAGACCGGCTGCTCGGCCAGGATCCGCCGGGCGAAGTGCACGTTGTAGCGCCAGAAGTCGATCAGCTCGCAGGCCGAGTCGATCTCCGCCTGCTGGGCCGTCTTGGACTGGCCGAGCATGGTCGCCGCGTTGAGCGTCTCCCGCCACGGCCCGGCCAGCAGGTCGGCGGCGCGCAGGAAGACCGCCGCCCGGTCGTCGAAGCACAGCCCGCGCCAATCGCGCCCGGCGGCCAGCGCGGCGTCCACGGCGGCCCTGGCGTCCTCCCGGGTGGCGTTGCCCAGCACACCCAGCTTCGCCGCGTGGTGGTGCGGCTGGACGACGTCGATCCGCTCGCCGCCGCCGAACCTCTGCTCGCCGCCGACGGTCATCGGCAGCGGGACCGGTTCGGCCGCCAGTTCGTCCAGCCGGCGCACCAGCCGCTCCCGTTCCGGGCTTCCGGGCGCGTAGCCGAGCACCGGCTCGTTGCCCGGGACCGGGACGTCGGTGACTGCGTCGATGGGCATGGGCGGGCTCCGCTCCTGGTGGGGCGGCCGGCCCGTTCCGACGACGGGCCCGGCACCCGTCCAGCCTGACCAGCCCGGGGGCGCCGCGCCCGCCCGGACACGCCAACGGTGGAGTGGCGCGCGCCACTCCACCGTCGAACGGCGGGGCCGGTACCGGTGCGGTGCCGGTCCGGGCTCTGTCCGCCGCGGGGCCGCCGCCGGTCCGGGGCCGGGAGACGCCGGTCCGGGGCCGGGGAGCGCCTCAGCCGGCGATCCGGCCCGCCAGCTCCACCGCCTCCGCCAGGCTGTCCACCACCGGCACGCCGACCGGCTCCAGCTTCTCCCTGGTGTGCGAGCCGCCGGTGTAGAGCACGGCGTGCGCGCCCGCCTCCAGCGCGGCCAGCGCGTCGTCCGCCGCGTCCCCGATCAGTACGGTGCGGGCCGGGTCCACCTGCGTGCCGAGCGCCGCCAGGTGCCGGACCAGGTACTCGGCCTTCTGCCCGCCGGCCGGGCCGCTGCGCCCGTCCACCCGCAGGAACTGGCCGGTCAGACCGAAGCCCTCGACGACCGGCAGCAGCCGGTCGTGCTCGTACATGGACAGCAGCGACTGGCTCCGCCCGGCCGCGCGCCAGTCGTCCAGCAGCTCGCGGGCGCCGTCGGTGAGGCCGCAGGCGACGCTCAGCTGGCGGTAGCGGTCGTGGAACGCGTCGTCCAGACGCAGCCACTCGGCCTCGGAGGGCAGCCGGCCGAGCAGCCGCTGGTAGAACCGGGGGATCGGGATCTCGTACTGCTCGCGGTACTCCTGCAGCGTCATCGGCCCGACACCGATGGTCGCGAAAGCGGCGTTGCTCGCCCCGAGCACCGCTTCCATGTCGTGGAAGAGCGTTCCGTTCCAGTCCCAGACGATATGAGTGCGCACGTCTGAACGGTAGCGCCGCGCCCGGCCGGACCGGTAGGACGGGGCTCACGGTGCAGGGGGGCCGGACGCCGGGGCACGGTGTGCCCGGGGCGGGCCCGGGCACACGACCCGGCGCGGTCTCAGGCCAGCAGACCGGCGATCTCCTGGGTGGCGAACCACAGCAGGTCGTGGTCCTCGGCGCCGTCCACGGTGAACTGGGCGTCCTGGTCGCCCGCGTCCGCGGCCGCCACCGCCCCGACCGCCGCCGCCACGTCGGCCACCACGTCGCGGTCCGCGACATCGGCGTGCACGGCGGCCGCCTTGGCCAGCTTCAGCGGCCCGGCCAGCACCACCCGGCCCAGCGAGGCCTGGTCCTGGTACTCGTCGCCGGGGAACGGCGTCACGGCCGAGTCGGCGACGTCGAGCGCGATCACGACCCGGCGGCGCGGGGCGTCCGGCTCGGCGGCCAGCAGCCGGAGCGAGGACTGGGCGGCCCGGTTGAGCGCCGCGTACTCCAGCTCCTCCAGGTCGTCGCTGACGTACCACTCGCGCAGCGCGGGCGTCACGGCGTACGCCGCGGACTGCTCCAGCGCGCCGCCCGAGTGCGCCGCCGCCAGGCCGGTCAGGGTGGTGGGCACGTACACGCGCATCGGTGGCACTCTCCGGTTCGTCCAGCGGCACAGCTTCCAGCGTCCCCAAGAATAAGCTCCGGACGCGGCTCCGCGATCACCCGTGCACCCGTCGGCCGTCCCGGCGGGCCCGCGCGCGCCCCCGCGGGCCCGCCGCCCCGCCGTTCCGGGGCCCGTCCCGCCGGCCGTCCCGGGTCAGCGGGCGGCCTCCAGGGCCCGGCGGCAGGTGGTCAGCGCGCTCTCCAGGACCGGGCCCCGACGGGACGGATCCATCATGTTCGGCCCCATCACGGCGAGGTCCGCGGGGGCGGGCGCGAGCAGGTGAACCCGGACGCCGCCCGCCCGCAGCAGCCCGGCCTCGCGTTGCAGCTGCCGGGTCACCGCCCTGCGGTAGCGGCCGACCACCTGGGCGAGCACCCCGCGCGGGAGGTCCAGCCCGCGCCGGGCGCGCGCGAATACGGACGCGCCCGGGACGGACTCCGCGTGCCCCGGTTGCGCACGGCCCGGCGGGTCGCCCCACAGCGCCATCGGCGCCAGGACGTACACCTCGTCGAGGCCCCGGTCGAGCAGCAGGTCGGCGTTGGTGGCCGACCAGCAGCCGCCGTCCACGTAGTCCGCGCCGCCCACCCGGACGGGGGCGAACCAGCCCGGGATCGCGCAGGAGGCCATCACCGCCTCGCCGACGCCGGCGGGCGGGGCGTCCGGGTCGCCGAAGACCACCCGGTGGCCGCTGCGGTAGTCCACCGCGACGACCCGCAGCGCCGGGGCCCGCCCGGCGAACCCGGGCGGCGCGAGCCCGTCCGCCCCTGTCGTCGCCGTCGTTCCCGTGCCCCCGGCCGCCCCGGTGCCGCCGAACAGACCGCCGACCAGCGCGCCCACCGGTTCCAGCGAACCCCGGCCGTGCGGGGCCATCGCCGAGACCAGGGTGAGCAGCGGGTACTCGCGCGGGTGCCGCACGGCGTCCCGCAGCAGCCCCGGCGAGCCGATGCCCGCCCGGGGCCGCGGCGGCAGCGCGCCACCGACCGCCGTGTCGTAGTCGAAGTCGACCCCGGCCAGCGGCCCGGACGTGATCGGCAGTCCCCGCTGGTGGTCCCGGAGCTGCTCGGCGCCGACCCCGGCGGCCAGCAGCGCGCCCAGGATCGCCCCGGCCGAGGTGCCGAGCACCACCTCCGCGTCACCGGCCCGGCGGCCGGTGGCCTCCTCCACCGCGCAGAGCGCGCCGACCGTCCAGGCCGCGCCGAGCATGCCCCCGCCGCCCAGCACCAGACCGCGCCGGGGAGCGCCGGCGGCCCGCGGTGCCGTCGGCCGTGACCCGGATACCCATGTCGTCATGCCGGCCGCCTGTCCTCGTCGGGGCGGTACTGCTCCGGAGCGGGCGCGCGACGGACGGCCCGCCCCGGCTCCGGTCTCCGATCCTGCGCGCCGACCGGCCCGGGCCGCAACGCCCGTCCTGGCGAAACCGACCGTCCTCTTTCGGGCTTTCCCGCCCTTCCCGGTGCGTCAACCCGGTGCCGACCGACTCGGCCCGAACCCGTTCCCGCAGGGGCCGACTCACCCGGATAGGTGAATTTTCCGGAGGCGGGAGCACCCCGCGCAAAGCCGTTGCCGCCCGCTGCGGACGGCCGCTAACAAGGAACCCGTCCGCACCCGCACCACCCCCACCGCACCGCAGCACCCCGGCCCGCAGCAGCAGCCCGGGCCCCGACCCGCCCGCCGCCCCGAGGAAGGCCCATGACCTCGTGTCCGAACCGCGCCGCTCCCCCGCCCGCGCCGCCCGCCGTCCTGTCGGCGCGCCCGTACCGCCCGCGCGGCACCGCCCGGGACCACCGGGCGCCCGCCGAACCGCGGCGACCCCGCCACCCCCGGGCGGCCTGTGCCGACCCGCCGGGCCACGACCCGCGGAGCGGCCTGAGTACGCGGTTCGCACACCGGCTGGTGGAGGTGCTGACCGGCTCCCGGCCGTCCGGGCAGCTGCTGCGCCACACCACGCTGGACTGCTACGGCCAGCTGTCGGCCCTGGTCCGGGCCGGCACCCTACGCGGGACGCGGGGCGGCGAGCGGCCGCGGCTCGGCCCGGTGCACGACCGTTCGCCGGCGCCGGGCGCGGTCGAGGCCTGTGTCCGGGTCGACCTCGGCGGCCGGCACCACATGGTGGCGTTTCGGCTGGAGCCGCGAGGGCCCTCCGGCCAGTGGCAGTGCACCGCCGTGGAGGCCCGATGAGCCGCCCCGGAGCGTACCCGCCGCCGCAGCCCCATCCGTACGCTTACGCGGCAGCGCCCCCGGCCCCGCCGGCCCCGGGAACGACGCCGGGCGCCACCCCCGTACGGGAATGGCGCCCGGCACGGCGGCCGACCGGACCGGTCGGCCCCGCCTCAGCTCTTGCGGCGGCGGCCCTTGGCCGACTTGGCGGCCTTGCGGCGCTCGGCGCGGGTCAGACCGTCGCCCTCGTCCTCGGCACCGAGGTCGTCGAACTCGCCCTCGACCACACCGCCGCCGACCTCCTCCGAGGGGGCCGTGTAGTGCAGCCGCTGCGGCTTCGGGGCCTCCAGGCCCTTGGCCTTGATCTCCGGACGGGGGGCGTCCTTCTCCAGCTTGTCGAGCATCACCTGGGCGTCCTCGACCGGGACCTCCTCGACCTGCTGCTCGACCTGGACCTCCAGGTTGAACAGGTAGCCGACGGACTCCTCCTTGATGCCCTCCATCATCGCGGTGAACATGTCGAAGCCCTCGCGCTGGTACTCGACCAGCGGGTCGCGCTGCGCCATGGCCCGCAGACCGATGCCCTCCTGGAGGTAGTCCATCTCGTAGAGGTGCTCGCGCCAGCGGCGGTCCAGCACCGAGAGGACGACCCGGCGCTCCAGCTCGCGCATGATCTCCTCGCCGAGCTGGTCCTCACGGGCGCCGTACTGGCCCTGGACGTCCTCCTGGATGGCCTTGGTGAGGAACTCCGGGGTGAGGCCCGCGGCGCCGCCGGCCTCCTCCTCCAGCTCGGCCAGGTCCAGGGTGACCGGGTAGAGCTGCTTGAGCGCGGTCCAGAGCTTCTCGAGGTCCCAGTCGTCCTCGAAGCCCTCGCCGGTGGCGGCGTTGACGTACGCCTCGACGGTGTCGTCCATGAAGTGGCCGACCTGCTCCTGCAGGTCCTCGCCCTCCAGGACGCGGCGGCGCTCGCCGTAGATGACCTCGCGCTGGCGGTTCAGCACCTCGTCGTACTTGAGGACGTTCTTGCGGATCTCGAAGTTCTGCTGCTCGACCTGGGTCTGCGCGGAGGCGATGGCCCGGGTGACCATCTTCGACTCGATCGGCACGTCCTCGGGCACGTTGGCCATCGAGAGCACGCGCTCGACCATGCCGGCCTTGAACAGACGCATCAGGTCGTCGCCGAGCGACAGGTAGAAGCGGGACTCGCCCGGGTCGCCCTGACGGCCGGAGCGGCCGCGCAGCTGGTTGTCGATCCGGCGGGACTCGTGCCGCTCGGTGCCGAGGACGTAGAGGCCGCCGGCCTCCTTGACCTCGTCCTGCTCCGTCTTCACGGCCGCCTTGGCCTTCTCCAGCGCGGCCGGGAACGCGGCCTCGTACTCCTCCGGGCTGTCCTCCGGGGTGAGCCCGCGCTGCGCCAGCTCGGCCGCCGCGAGGTGGTCGGCGTTGCCGCCGAGCATGATGTCGGTGCCTCGGCCGGCCATGTTGGTGGCGACGGTGACGGCGCCCTTGCGGCCCGCCTGGGCGACGATCTGCGCCTCGCGCTCGTGGTGCTTGGCGTTCAGCACCTCGTGCGGGATGCCGCGCTTGCGCAGCTCCTGCGACAGGTACTCGGACTTCTCGACCGACACGGTGCCGACCAGCACCGGCTGGCCCTTCTCGTGCTTCTCGGCGATGTCCTCGACCACGGCCGCGAACTTGGCCGGCTCCGACTTGTAGATGAGGTCGGGCTGGTCGATGCGCAGCGGGTTCTTATTGGTGGGGATCGGCACCACACCGAGCTTGTAGATCTGGTGGAACTCGGCGGCCTCGGTGGTACCGGTACCGGTCATACCGGCCAGCTTGTCGTACAGGCGGAAGAAGTTCTGGAGGGTGATGGTGGCCAGGGTCTGGTTCTCGTTCTGGACCTCCACCCCTTCCTTGGCCTCGATCGCCTGGTGCATGCCCTCGTTGTAGCGGCGGCCGGCGAGGATACGACCGGTGTGCTCGTCGACGATCATGACTTCGCCGTTCATGACGACGTAGTCCTTGTCGTTCTTGTACAGCTCCTTGGCCTTGATGGCGTTGTTCAGGAAGCCGACGAGCGGGGTGTTCACCGACTCGTAGAGGTTGTCGATGCCGAGGTAGTCCTCGACCCGGGTGACGCCCTCCTCGAGAATGCCCACGGTGCGCTTCTTCTCGTCGACCTCGTAGTCGCGGTCGATCTTCAGGCGCAGCACCAGCTTGGCGAAGTCGGCGTACCACTTGGTCGCCTGGTCGGCCGGGCCGGAGATGATCAGCGGGGTCCGGGCCTCGTCGATGAGGATCGAGTCGACCTCGTCGACCACCGCGAAGTTGTGGCCGCGCTGGACGAGCTCGTCCTTCGACCAGGCCATGTTGTCGCGCAGGTAGTCGAAGCCGAACTCGTTGTTGGTGCCGTACGTGATGTCCATCGCGTACTGGCGCTTGCGCTCGGCGGGCGTCATGTTGCCGAGGATCACGCCGACCTCGAGGCCGAGGAAGCGGTGCACCCGGCCCATCCACTCCGAGTCGCGCTCGGCGAGGTAGTCGTTGACCGTGATGAGGTGCACGCCCTTGCCGGTCAGCGCGTTCAGGTACGCGGGCAGGGTGCCGACGAGGGTCTTGCCCTCACCGGTGCGCATCTCGGCGACGTAGCCGTGGTGCAGCGCGGCGCCGCCCATGATCTGGACGTCGTAGTGCCGCTGGCCGAGCACGCGCTTGGCGGCCTCGCGGACGGTGGCGAAGGCCTCGGGGAGGATGTCGTCCAGCGACTCGCCGTCGGCGAGCCGCTGCCTGTACTCGTCCGTCAGGGCGCGAAGCTCGGCGTCGGTGAGGTTGACGAAGTCCTCTTCGATGGAGTTGACCTGGGCGGCAATCCGCTGCAGCTTGCGAAGGATCTTGCCTTCGCCGGCGCGCAGGATCTTGTCGAAGACGGACACGTGAGCGGGCTCCTTGCCTGTATTGGCACTGGACGACTGCACGGCGGATCCACCCCACCGCACGGGCCATCGTATGCGAGGAGCCCAATGCCTCGGGAGGTGCGTCAGCACGGTATTCCCGTGTCACCCCTGCGAGCACATGCCCCGATAGCATTCCCCACCGGGGCAAACCGGGCGGCCGTCCGGAGAGTTGGGCGCCCGGGACCGTTAATCGGATGCTCGGATTCATCTCTGGACGAAATAATCCGCCCATGGAAGAAAGCCCCGAACCCCGCCCCGGGGAGCAGCCCGGCCCGCCCGCCGCCGGGCCCGGCCGCGAACCGGTCGTCCTCACCACCGAGCGCCTCGTCCTGCGGGCTCCGCACGAGTCCGACATCGACGCGATCGAAGCCGCCTGCCAGGACCCGGAGATCCAGCGCTGGACGGTCGTCCCCGTTCCGTACCTGCGCGGCGACGCCGAGTACTTCGTGTCCGACCTGGCCCGCAACGGGTGGCGGACCGGCGAGAACCCGATCTGGTGCGTGTTCGAGCGCGAGTCCGGCGCACTGGTCGGCACCCAGGGGCTGACCCTCCCCGCCGGGCGGCCCGGCGTCGCCGAGATCGGCTGGTGGGCGACCAAGGAGTTCCGCGGCCGCGGCTACACCGCGGAGGCGGCCACCGCGGTCGCCCGCTACGGGCTGGCCGAGCTCGGCCTGCGCCGGCTGGAGTGGATCGCCTACGTCGGCAACGAGGGCTCCCGCGCGGTCGCCGCGAAGGTCGGTTTCCGGTTCGAGGGCACCCTGCGCGCGTACGCCCAGCAGCGCGGACAGTTCCACGACTCGTGGATCGCCTCCCTGCTGCCCGGCGACCTCGCCGACTGATCGGGCCCCGCCGCCGCCACGCCCCGGCCGGACTCCGTCCCCTGCCGACCGAACCGCCGCCCGCCCGGAGCCCCGGCACTCCGGGCGGGCGGATTGTCGGTGCCCACCTCTAGGCTCGCCGGCATGACCGCCTCGACCCCCGGCCCGGCCCCGGCCCCGTCCTCCCTCCCCGCCCCGGTGACCGCGCTCGGCGCCGACGACGCCCGCCGGATCGCCCTGCGCGCCCAGGGCCTGCTCGGCGCGCCCGACCGCCGCGGCGGGGTGCCCGGGGTGCTGCGCCGGCTCGGCTCCGTCCAGCTCGACACCATCTCGGTGCTGGCCCGCTCGCACGAACTCGTGCCGTACGCAAGGCTCGGCGCGGTCGGCCGCCCGGCGGTCGAGGCGGCGTACTGGGGTGCCGGCGCGACCTTCGAGTACTGGTCGCACGCGGCGTGCATCCTGCCGATGGAGGAGTGGCCGCTGTTCGCCTTCCGCCGTCGCCGCTACCGCGCGAAGGACAACGTCTGGGGCAAGCAGAGCGAGGCGGCGACCTACCGCTCGGTGCTGGACCGGCTCCGCGCCGAGGGCCCGCTCACCTCCACCGAGCTGGGCGGCGCCAAGAAGACCGCCGAGTGGTGGGACTGGTCGGACACCAAGATCGCGGTGGAGCGGGCCCTGGCCTTCGGCGATGTGGTCTGCACCGAGCGCAGGAGCTGGAAGCGCGTCTACGCGCTGGCCGAACAGGCCGTCCCGGCCGAGCTGTTCGCCGCCGAACCGGACGACGCCGAGTGCCTGCGCACCCTGGTCGCCCAGTCCGGTGCGGCCCTCGGCGTCGGTACCCGCGCCGACATCGCCGACTACCACCGGCTGCGCGCCGACCAGGTGGACGCGGTGCTGCCGGACTCCGGACTCGTCCCGGTCACGGTGGCCGGCTGGGGCCCGGACGGCACCCCCGGCGCGGCCTGGGCCGACCCGGAGGCACTCGCCACCACGCCGCGCGGCCGCCACCGCACCACCCTGCTGTCGCCGTTCGACTCACTGATCTGGGAACGCCCGCGCACCGAGCGGATCTTCGGCATGCTCCACCGCCTCGAGGCGTACACCCCCAAGCACAAGCGGGTGCACGGCTACTTCGCGATGCCGGTGCTGACCGGCGGCCGGCTGGTCGGCCGGGTGGACCCGGCCCGCGAGGGCCGGACCCTGGTGGCGCGTCAGGTCTCGCTGGACTCCCCCCGCCACCTGGAGGCGCTGGCCGACGCGCTGCGCGAGGCGGCCGGCTGGGTGGGCTGCGACACCGTCCGGGTCGAGGCACTGCAGGACGACTCGCTGCGCCCGGCACTGGAGCGGCTGTTGGCCTGACCGGGGTGCCCCGCCGAACACCCCGACTCCCCCGGGCACCCCGGCCGCCACGGCGGCCGGGGCCCACCGGGCCCCGCGGTCACCCTATTTCGAGGATCTTCTCCCGCATCGCGTACACCACGGCCTCCATCCGGGAGTGCAGCTGCAGCTTCTCCAGGATGTTGCGCACATGGTTCTTCACGGTGTTCTCGCTGATGAACAACTCCTTGGCGATCTCCCGGTTGTTCATCCCGGTGGCCACCAGCTTCAGCACCTCCAGCTCCCGGTCCGTCAGCCGCGGCGCGGGCACCAACTCCCTTTCGTCGGAGCGGCGCTGGATCATCGACTTGAACTCGGTGAGCAGCTTGGACGCCATCGACGGGCTGATCTGGGACTGCCCGTCGGCGACCGCGCGGATCGCGGTGGCGACCTCGTCGGTGGAGATCTCCTTGAGCAGGTAGCCGGTGGCCCCCGCCTTGATCGCCTCGTAGAGGTCGGCCTCCTCGTCGCTTATCGTCAGCATGATGATCTTGGTGCTGGGTGCGACGTCCTTGATCGCGGTGCAGGCCTCGATCCCGCTGCGGCGCGGCATCCTGACGTCCATGAGGATGATGTCGGGCAGCAGGTCGGCTGCCTTGAGCACCGCCTCCGCACCGTCCCCGGCCTCGCCGACGACGGTGATGTCCTCCTCCTCGGCCAGCACGATCTCCAGGCCGCGGCGGAACAGCGCGTGGTCGTCCACCACCAGGACGCGGATCGGCTCCCCCCGGCGCGGCGCGTAGTCGGACTCGGCCCCGGGGCCGGACGACACCCCCACGACCGGCACTGTCGCGGGCCCCAGCCCGAAGTGATCCCCCATCCGCTCCTCCCCCGTCGCCGGTCGTCGTCGGCCAATCATTCCACGGCCGGGGGCCCTCGCGGTCACCCTCCGGTGCCGATTGCCCCGCATCGGGTGACCTGTCCGGTGACCGCTGTCCGCGGACCGGCCCCGGAACGCCCCGCACCTGCCCCGGAGTGCGGCGTCCCGGCCCCGGAACGCCAGTGACCCCGGCGGCGGTCGCCACCGGGGTCACCCCTCTCCTGCTGTCCGGACGGTCAGTCCTCGTCGTCGCCCGCACCGATCGCACCGCCGGCGCCGCCGCCCTCGACCGACGAACCGTCGGCCTTCAGGTGGATCACGCCGTAGTGGTAACCGTGCCGGCGGTACACGACGCTCGGCAGGCCACTGTCCTTCTCCACGAAGAGGTAGAAGTCGTGGCCGACCAGCTCCATCTCGTAGAGCGCCTGGTCGAGCGCCATCGGGGCGGCCGGGTGGGTCTTCTCCCGGACCACCAGCGGGCCTTCGCCCTCCACTTCCAGGGATCCCATCATGGTCTTGCGGACGGCCCCGTTGGTGCCGCTCTCCGACGGCTTCGCCTCGGGCAGCGCGGCCAGGGCCGCGGTCGCCTCGGCGACGCTGATCGGGGTGCGGCTGCCGCTGCCGCCCTTGTGGACCCGACGCCGGTCCGCGGACTTGCGCAGTTGGGCGTCGAGCTTCGCCGAGGCCAGATCGAGCGCCGCGTAGGGGTCAGCGGCGGCGGCCTCGGCCCGGATCACCGGGCCACGGGTACGGAGGGTGATCTCCACGCGGTCGGACCGGTCGGCCTGCCGCGGGTTGTGTTCCTTGGACACCTCGACATCGAGGCTGATCGCCTTGGTGTCGAACTTCTGGACCTTCTCCAGCTTCTCGGCCACGTGATCCCGGAACCTCTTCGGCACCTCGGTCTTGCGGCCCTTGACGACGATGTCCACGCAGAACTCCGATCCCTCGTTCTGTCGCCGGCCCGGGTGCTACCGGACCGGACTGAGACCAGCCGGACCAGCCGATACATCCGCCGGCCCTCCGCCCCACCGGCAACGGTGGGAACGACTGGCCCTCACTGCACTTCCTCCCCACCAGGGACGGTTGAAACCCCCTGGAGCCTCATCGAACACCTCACACGGGGTTTTCGCCTCTCCGGCGGAGACTTCGGGTATGACGGAGTGATGGGCCGGCGGTCAAGCTGCTGCACCCCTGTCTACCCTCTCGCGAGTGAAACACAGGTAAATACCTGGACAACACCCCCCGTACGGCGCATTCTTTGCTCACTCTCCGTGCCCCACCCGCGAGGAGCGGCCGTGCCCCGGACCTCCGCAGCACCCCGTCGGCAGTCCCACCAGGGTCCCTTCGCCCACACTCTGACCGGCCTCCTCGACGCGCTGCTCCCGGCCCCCTGCACGGGCTGCGGGGCCGACCTCGGCCACTTGTGCCCGGATTGCCGCGACCTACTCGCCACCACCCCTCCGGCGCCCGTCGCGGCCCTCCCCCGGGCGTACGCGGCCGCGCCGTACGACGGCCCGGTCCGACGGCTGCTGCTCGCCCACAAGGAGCGCGGCGCGCTGGGGCTGGCCGGACCGCTCGGCGACGCGCTCGCCCGGGCGGTGCGCTCCGCACTCGGCCCCTGCCCGGGGCCGGCGCCTCTGCTGCTGGTCCCGGTCCCCTCCGCCCGGGCAGCGGTCCGCGCCCGGGGGCACGACCCCACCCTGCGGCTGGCCCGCGCCGCCGCCGGGGCCCTGCGCCGGGAGGGGCTGGAGGCCCGCGCCGTGCCGCTGCTGCGCCACACCAGGCCGGTCGCCGATCAGGCCGGCCTCTCGGCCGCCGAGCGTCACCACAACCTGCGCGACGCGCTCACCGTCCGACCGCCCGGCCGCTTGCGCCGGTCCGGCCGCCCCGGCCCGACCGGGTACCGGCCGGTCCTGGTCGACGACCTGGTGACCACCGGCGCCAGCCTGATCGAGGCAGCCCGGGCGCTGTCCGCCGCCGGCCTGCCGCCCGCCGCGGCCGCCACGGTCGCGGCGGCCGTCCCGCACCACCACCGGCACCGCCCGGACACCCCCGGCCGGTGACGGACACCCGGCCCCCGGTGACGGACACCCGAGGGCCCGCCGGTGACGGACACCCGAGGCCCCGGCCCGCGCCGAGCGCCCGGCCTCAGCCCGGGTAGACGAACGCGGAGGCCTTGTACGGCAGCACCAGCTCCCGCCACTGGTTGTTGACCAGCCGGTAGGGCTTGCCGGTTTCCTTCTCCAGCGCCAGCACGGGCGGCACCGGCACCCCGTTGGTCCCCCGCGACTCCGACGCGGCGGCGGCGACCATCTCCCCGCCGCTCAGCAGCCTCGCGTCCCGGTTCTGCGACCCGTCGGTGCTGATGTACTGCAACTGCTGGGCTTTGTCCTTCTCCTTGCCCAGCACCAGCAGCTGGTCGGCCTCCGCCCAGGACACCGCCAGCACCTCCTGGAACGCCGGGTTGGCCAGCCGCAGCCCGGTGATCCTCGCGGTCGGGGCGTCCTTGGTCCCGCCGTGGACGAGCAGCCCCAGCCAGAGCCGCTGGTCCTTGCTGTCCTTGCCCTCCTTCAGCAGCAGGGCGACTCGCACGCCGTCCGAGGACACCTTGACGCCCTGCACCGAGCGCCCGAGCAGGTCGTCCACCGCGACCGGGACGGCCTGCTTGTCCCGCACCATCAGCACCCGCGGCCCGGCCGGGTCGCGGTCCACCACGTACAGGTCGCCGCGCCCGTCCCAGGTCGGCGAGGTCAGCCCGTCGTCACCCTTCGAGCCCGGACGGCTCGGGGTGGTGAGCACCGGCTGCGGCATGGCCGACAGCGAGTCCAGGAACGGCACCGTGAAGAGCTGGTGGCCGTCGGCGCTGATCGCTGCGGCACGCTCGCCGTCGCGGGCCACCGCGACCGCGCCCAGCGGCCGCCCGCTCGGCTGCACCCGCCCCAGCGGCCCGTGCACGGGCTCACCGACCGCGTCCCCGCGCGTCTCGTGCAGCACGCCGTCGTCGGCCCGCTGGTAGAACTGCCGGGGGGACATCTGCCCGGCCAGCGAGCCGGGCCCGGTCGCGGGCTCGTCGGCACGGCTCGCCTGACAGACCGGACCGCCGTGCTTGGCCTTGAGCTCGAGCCGTTCGACCTGTCCGGTGCCCTGGTCGGCGAGGGTGTAGAGGAGCTGGGTGGCCATCCGCCGGCAGGCGGTGGCACTGCCGAGGTCGACCCCGACGAGCGTCACGTGCCCGGTGCGGTTGTCGTCCAGGGTCACCGAGTCGACCGCGCCGGGCCCGAGCCCTGCCGGGAAGGCCGAACGGGCGACCGGCGTCAGCCAGGTCGACGGCCCCGAGACCAGCGCGCGGACCGCCGAACCCAGCGGGTCTATTCGGCGCCGCAGGTAGATCGGGTCGGCGATCAGCACGTCCTGGTTGGTCACCGAGGCCGCGGTGGGCGCGGACGGGTCGGGCGCGGCGTAGTAGAACCGGTCGACCTGGCGGTAGCTGTTGCGGAAGTTGACCTCGTTGAGGATCAGCCCGTCCGGCAGCTTGTCGATCCGCCACTCGCCCGCCTTCTCCCGCACGAAGGAGAAGTTGAACTCGATCGGGCGCGGCGACTCGCCGTACGAGTGCCGGTCGTCCACCTGGGAGACCAGCTGCCCGCGGACCGGGATCGACACCTCGGTGTCGTTGTCGGTCACGCCGACGTTGATGTGGCCCGGGTTGGCGGCGAGCACCTTGATGCCCGCCTCGGGGTTCCAGCTGGTCCGGGCGTCCGGCGTCAGGTACTTGCGCGCCGTCGTGTAGCTGTCGTCGGCGGTCAGGGCGTCGAGGAACCCGGCCAGCAGGTCCTGCGGCCCGGCCCCCTTGGCCGGCTCCACCGGGAAGATCCTGACCTGGAGGTTCTTCTCCGCCGAGTTCTTGGACAGCTCGATCTTGGTGACGCCCCCGGAATCCGGCATCGCCGCGCAGCCGGCGGCCAGCAGGGCACCGACCAGCGCGCCCGCCGTCCCGGCCAGCCGCAGCTCAGTCCTGGTGCTGGTCCTTCGCACGCCGCGACCCCTCCGTGTCCGTTCCACCCGTGCCGTCCGCCCCTGCGTCCTCGTCCGGCCCCGCGGTCCGCTGCGCCACCGACGGCCGACCGGGCGTCGGGTCCACCATGACCTGGGCCCCGGTCGCACCGTACCCCGCGCCGACCGGCAGCACGTCCGACGGATCCGCGCGCGGGCCCTCGGCGGGCCTGCGGCCGAGACCGGGGCCGATGCTCAGCACACCGCCGAGGCCGCTGCCGAACCCGTTGCCGGAGGTGTCCGGCGTCTCCGGGACGGCCTGCTCGTCGGTCGCGGTGAGGGCGGTCGCCCCGGCCGGGCGCGCGGCCCGCCGGTACGGCGCCCCGTAGGTGCCCAGGCCCCGGTTGTTGCGGGAGTCCTCCGGCTCCAGCCGGAACGGCGCCCGGCTGATCTCCCCGCCGCGGGTGCGCGGCATGGTGAGCCGGAAGTGCGAGCCGCCGCCCGGTTCCCCCCAGGCCTGCAGCCATCCGCCGTGCAGATGCGCGTCCTCGACCGCGATCGACAGGCCGAGGCCGGTGCCGCCGGTGGTCCGCACCCGGGACGGGTCGGCCCGCCAGAACCGGTGGAACACCCGGGACGCCTCGCCCGGCTTGAGGCCGATGCCGTAGTCCCGGACACCGATCGCGACCGCGCCGTCCCGCGAGCCCAGCCGGACCACGACGTCCCGGCCCTCGCCGTGCTCCAGCGCGTTGACCACCAGGTTGCGCAGGATGCGCTCGATCCGCCGGGAGTCGACCTCCGCCAGCACCGGCTCGCCGTCGCCGCGGATCACCACGGCGCTGCCCTTGGCCTGCGCCAGCGGATCGGCGGCCTCGACCACCCGGCCGACGATCTCGCGCAGGTCGACCGGCTCGGCGTCCAGGACGGCCGCGCCCGCGTCGAAGCGGCTGATCTCCAGCAGGTCGGCGAGCAGCGACTCGAACCGGTCGAGCTGGCCCTGGAGCAGCTCGGCGGAGCGGGCCGCCATCGGGTCGAGGTCCTCGCGGCTGTCGTAGATCAGGTCCGCGGCCATCCGGACGGTGGTCAGCGGTGTGCGCAGCTCGTGCGACACGTCCGAGACGAAGCGCCGCTGCACCCGGGAGAGTTCCTCCAGCTGCCGGATCTGCGCCTGCAGCGCGTTGGCCATCCGGTTGAACGACTCGCCGAGACGGGCGATGTCGTCGGTTCCGGTGACCTTCATCCGCTCTTCCAGGTGCCCGGCGGCCAGCCGCTCGGAGATCCCGGCGGCCATCCGGACCGGTGTGACCACCTGGCGCACCACCAGCCAGGCGATGCCGCCCATCATGATCACCACGAACACCCCGGCGGTCGCCAGCGTGCCGGTGACCAGCCCCAGGGTCTTGGTCTCCTGGCCGAAGGAGAAGACGTAGTACAGCTGGTAGCTGCCGTTGCCGGGCCCGGTGAACTGCTGCCCGAAGACCAGTCCCGGCTCGGTGCCCACACGGCTCTCCGGCGAGCGCTGGATCCGGGTGGGCTGGCTGAAGCTCTGGCCGGGCTCCTGCGCGACCCTGGCCTTGAGGCTGTCGGGGATGCTGCTGGGCAGGATGTCCGCGGAGTAGCGCGGGCCGAGGCCGGCCTTCTCCGGCTGGACGGTCTGGCCGGTGCCGGGCAGCATCGCGATCACCGAGTAGACGTTCTGCCCGCTCGCCGCCAGGTCACCGACCTGCTGGAGCAGCCAGGTGCCCAGCCCCTCGGTGGCGGGATCGGTGGTCGGGGTCCGCAGCCGCAGGTCGTTCGCGTCGTCGATCTTCTTGAGCTCGGTCTGGAATCCCGCGAGCGCCTGGTCCCGGGCCGCCGACCGCTTGGTCTCCAGCAGCCCGGTGCGCACCTGCGCCACCACGACGACGCCCAGCACCATCACCACCACGACCGACAGCAGCAGCGTGGCCGCCACCACCCGCAGCTGGATCGACCGCCGGTACAGCGCCGCCACCCGGTGCAGGGGGCGCCGCAGCTGTCGGTTCACCAGCGCGAGCAGGGCGACCGGCCCCCGTCGGCGGCGGCTGCGCACGGTCGAACTCAGTACGTCCCCGCGCACGGCGCCGCCACCCCCGTCGGTCGCGGTACCCGCCGGGGTCTCGTCGGCCCGGTACATCACGTCAGCTGGGCCCGGCCTTGTAGCCGACGCCGCGGACGGTCACCACGATCTCGGGACGCTCCGGGTCCTTCTCGATCTTGGAGCGCAGCCGCTGCACATGGACGTTGACCAGCCGGGTGTCCGCCGCGTGCCGGTAGCCCCAGACCTGCTCCAGCAGCACCTCGCGGGTGAACACCTGCCACGGCTTGCGGGCCAGCGCGACCAGCAGGTCGAACTCCAGCGGGGTCAGCGGGATGCCCCGGCCGTCGCGCTTCACCGAGTGACCGGCCACGTCGATCACCAGATCGCCGATGGTCAGCTGCTCCGGAGTCGGCTCCTCGGCCCTGCGGAGCCGGGCCCGCACCCGGGCCACCAGTTCCTTGGGCTTGAACGGCTTGGTCACGTAGTCGTCGGCACCCGACTCCAGGCCGACCACGACGTCCACCGTGTCGGTCTTGGCGGTCAGCATGACGATCGGAATGCCGGACTCCGCCCGGATCTGCCGGCAGACGTCGATGCCGTCCCGGCCGGGCAGCATCAGGTCGAGCAGGACCAGGTCCGGCTTGGTCTCCCGGAACGCGGCTAGCGCCCTGTCCCCATCCGCGACGAAAAACGGCTCAAAACCCTCACCACGCAGCACAATGCCGAGCATCTCGGCCAGTGCGGAGTCGTCATCAACGACGAGGACGCGTCCCTTCATGCGTCCATCTTCTCATTACCGGATTGTGACCTGCCGCACAGCAGTCCCATTGCTCCAGAACGGCCAACTGGCGATCCGGGCGAATTCAAGCCAAACCGGGCCAATCTCCTGCCCCCTCCAGCCCCCCGGGCCACCGCCGATGCCGACGAAACGTCCGCCGCCCGGCCGTTGCCGTTCAGCAACCGGCTCCCCCTGGGGCGCGTCCGGGCACCATGGCACGATGGGCGCTGCGCGCGGGTGAAGATCCACCCGGTGCCGCGCCCCCGAAGCCCTCCGAGGAGCAGTGATGACCGACACTCCGGGCTGGGCCTCGCCCGGCTCGTCCGAGCCGCCCCGCGACGGTGCCCGGCCCAGCGCCGACGCACCCGCCGCCGTGCCCGGCCAGTCGGCACCGCCCCAGGACACCCCGCCGCCGCCCTACTCCGGGCAGCAGCCCGCCTGGGGCACGCGGCCCGGCCACGGCGGACCCCCGCCCGGCTGGGGCCCGCAGCCCGGCCACGGCGGCTACGGCTGGGGCGTACCGCAGAGCCCCAAGCCCGGCGTGATCCCGCTGCGCCCGCTCGGCCTCGGCGAGATCCTCGACGGCGCGGTCTCCACCGTCCGCAAGCACTGGCGGGTCACCCTCGGCCTCGCCCTCGGCGTCGCGGTCGTCCAGCAGGGCGCCTCGCTCGGCGCCCAGCTCGCCGTCCAGGGGGACACCGGCGACCTCACCCCGGTGCTGACCGCCCTGATCAGCCTGCCGCTGTCGATGCTGCTCGGCGTGGTCGCCTCGGCCCTGCTGACCATGGTGGTCAGCCGCGCCATCCTCGGGCAGGCCGTGTCGATCGGCGACGCCTGGCGCGACGCCAGGCCCCGGCTGCTCCAGCTCCTCGGCCTCACCCTGCTCACCGGTCTCATCGCCGGCGGCATCGTCCTGCTGGGCTTCGCCCCGCTGATCGGCTACCTGGTCGCCGGGGCCGAAGAACCCGCGATCGTCGGCCTGCTCGTCGTCGTGGGCCTGCTCAGCCTCCCGGTCGCCGTCTGGATCGGCATCCAGCTCAGCCTGGCCGCCCCCGCCCTCATGCTGGAGAAGCAGGGCGTCATCACCGCCCTCTCCCGCTCCCGCCGGCTGGTCAACCGCTCCTGGTGGCGGATCTGCGGCATCACCGTGCTGAGCCAGATCATCGCCGCGGTCGTCGGCGGTGTGATCAGCACCCCGTTCACGATCGCCGGAATGGTGATCGGCTTCGACGACTTCGTCGGCCAGGTCGACGCCGGGCAGAGCGGCAGCATGCCCGCCGCCATGCTGGTCACCATGGCGATCGGCGGCGTCCTCTCCTCCACCGTCACCCTCCCCTTCACCGCCACCATCGGCGTGCTGCTCTACGTCGACCAGCGGATCCGCCGCGAGGCCCTCGACATCGAGCTCGCCCGCGCCGCCGGCCTGCCCGAGCACGGCGGCACCGGCTGGGGCGACCAGGCCGGCCCCGCCCCCGCAAGGCTCTGAGCCCGATGCCGGTCCGGGGGGAGACCGTCGTGCTCGCGGGTGGCGCCCCGGTCACGACACCGCGCGACGCCGCCAAGGACGCGGCCCGCGACGAACTGATCAACGCCGACTACCACCGCCACGACCCGAGCCTGCGGGAACGGGTCCTCGACTGGATCTCGGCCCGGATCGACGAGGCGCTGGGCGCGCTCACCGGCGACGGCACCAGCGGCGCCACCGGCCTGGTCCTGTTCCTGCTGGTCGCCGCGGTGATCGGCGCCGCCCTCTGGTGGCGCCTCGGCGCTCCGAAGCGGGCCGCCCGCACCCACTCCGGGGTCTTCGGCCGCACCGGCCCGCGCAGCGCCGCCGAGCACCGGACCGACGCCGAACGGCACGCCGCCGCCGGCCGCTGGACCGAGGCCGTCCGCGAGCAGATGCGCGCCCTCGTCCGCGGCCTCGAGGAACGCACCCTGCTCGACGCCCGCCCCGGCCGCACCGCCGACGAGGCCGCCGCCGAGGCCGGTCGCGCCCTGCCCGGCCACGCGGCCGAGCTCGCCGCGGCCGCCCGCGCCTTCGACGACATCGCGTACGGCGAGCGCGCCGCCGACCAGGGCGCCTACCAGTCGCTGCGCGACCTCGACCGGGCCCTCGAACGCGCCCGCCCGGTCCTCGCCCCGGCCGCCGGAGGAGCCGCATGACCAGCGCCGCCCCCGCTCCCCCGACCGACCCGGCCGCCGCCCCGATCCCCACCGGCACCGCACCGATCCCCACCGGCACCGCACCGATCGGCACCGCACCCACCAGCACCGCACCGACCGGCCGCGGACTGTGGCGGCGCGCCCGCTGGTACCTGCTCACCGCCGCCCTGGTGCTGCTCGCCGCGGTCCTGCTCGCGGCCGTCGACCAGGAGCGCCGGTACCCGCCGCTCGACCCCCGCTCCTACGAGCCCACCGGCAGCCACGCCGTGATCGCCCTGCTGGAGCGCGAGGGCCTCCAGGTCGCCCTGACCGGCGACCCGGCCGTGCGGCCCACCGGCACCGACACCCTCGTCCTGCCCGAACCCGACCTGCTCACCCCCGAGCAGCTGACCGCCGTCGCCGCCGCCGGGTACAGCCGGGTGGTCCTGGTCTCCCCCGGCCCCGCCGCCCTCAGCGCCCTCGTCCCCGGCGTCCGCACCTCCGACGAGAACGGCGGCATCCCGTACGCCGGCGTCCGCAGCACCGACTCCGGCTGCTCCCTCCCGGAAGCCGTCCGGGCCGGCAGCGCCCATCTCGGCGGCCTGCTCTACACCGCCGGCAGCCGCGGCGAAGGCTGCTACCCGCGCGGCCACGGATACCCGCTGGTCGCCGTCACCACCGGCCGGAACACCGACGTCGTGGTCCTCGGCAGCGGCGAGTTCCTCACCAACGACCTGCTCGGGAAGGACGGCAACGCCGCCCTGGGACTCGGCCTGCTCGGTTCCCGGCCGCACATCACCTGGCACCTGCCCGACTACACCGCCCCGGTCGCCGAGGGCGGGCGCAAGAGCTTCCAGGACTACATCCCCGAGGGCTGGACCTGGGCCGGCTACCAGCTCGGCATCGCCGTCCTGCTCGCCGCGCTCTGGCGCGCCCGGCGACTCGGCCCGGTGGTCAGCGAGAGGCTGCCGGTCGTGGTCCGCGCCTCCGAGACCACCGAGGGCCGCGCCCGCCTCTACCGCCGGGCCAAGGCCCGCGGCCGGGCCGCCGACGCCCTGCGCCGCGCCACCGCGCTGCGCATCGCGCCGGCCCTGGGCGTCCCGCCCGTGGCCGGCGCGCCCGACCCCACCGCCCTCTGCGCGGCCGTCGCGGACCGCCTCCCCGAACGGCCCGCCGGGGACGCCGCGGCCCTGCTGTACGGCCCTCCCCCGACCGACGACGCCGCACTGCTGCGGCTCGCCGACGACCTCGACACCCTCGAAAGGCAGGTACGGAAGCCGTGACCGAGAAGGCCACCACCCAGCTCCGCATCACCCCCGGCCCGGCGCCCGCCACCACCGGCACCACCGTCCCCGGCAGCGCCGCTCCCGCCGGCGACCCCCGCCTCGGCGACCCGCGCGAGGCGCTCACCGCCCTGCGCGCCGAGATCGCCAAGGCCGTCGTCGGTCAGGACGCCGCCGTCACCGGCCTCGTCGTCGCCCTGCTCTGCGGCGGCCACGTGCTGCTCGAAGGCGTCCCCGGCGTGGCCAAGACCCTGCTGATCCGCACCCTCTCCACCGCGCTCAGCCTGGGGACCAAGCGCATCCAGTTCACCCCCGACCTGATGCCCGGTGACGTCACCGGCTCGCTGGTCTACGACGCCCGCACCGCCGAGTTCTCCTTCCAGCCCGGCCCGGTCTTCACCAACCTGCTGCTCGCCGACGAGATCAACCGCACCCCGCCGAAGACCCAGGCCGCCCTGCTGGAGGCCATGGAGGAGCGGCAGGTCACCGTCGACGGCGAGCCCCGCGCGCTACCGGTGCCGTTCCTGGTCGCCGCGACCCAGAACCCGGTCGAGTACGAGGGCACCTACCCGCTGCCCGAGGCCCAGCTCGACCGCTTCCTGCTCAAGCTGGTCCTCCCGCTGCCCGACCGCGACCAGGAGTTCCAGGTCCTCGCCCGGCACGCCGCCGGCTTCGACCCGCGCGACCTCGCCGCGGCCGGTGTGCGCCCGGTCGCCGGGCCCGAGCACATCGCCGCCGCCCGCGAGCAGATCGCCGGGCTGACCGTGGCCCCCGAGGTGCTCGCCTACATCGTCGACCTGTGCCGGGCCACCCGGCAGTCGCCCTCGCTCTCCATCGGCGTCTCCCCGCGCGGCGCCACCGCGCTGCTCGGCGCCTCCCGCGCCTGGGCCTGGCTGGCCGGCCGCGACTACGTCACCCCCGACGACGTCAAGGCGCTCGCCCTGCCCACCCTGCGGCACCGCGTCGCCCTGCGGGCCGAGGCGGAGATGGAGGGCGTCACCGCGGACTCCGTGATCCAGGCCGTCCTCGCCCAGACCCCGGCCCCGCGCTGATCCCCGCACCCGGCACCGCACCGGGCACCGCAGCACCGGAGATCACCGCCCCGGGTACCACCGCCCCACGTTTCGCCGCCTCACCGTCGGCCCCGACGAAGGAACGCACCGCATGGCCATCACCGGGCGAACCGTCCTGCTCGCCGCGCTCGGCGCCCTCGTCACGGGCCTGCTGCTGCCGTCCTGGGCGGGTGTCGGCGCCGTCACCGGCGCGGTCCTGCTCGCGGTCGTCCTCGACCTGGTGCTCGCCGCCCCCGTCCGCGGCCTGCGGATCGACCGGGGCGGCGACACCGCGGTCCGGCTCGGCGAACCCGCCGCGGTCGAACTGACCGTCACCAATCCGACCGGACGACCCCTGCGGGCCCGGATCCGCGACGCCTGGGCCCCGTCGGCCTGGCGGCCCGGCACCGGGTTCGCCGCCTCCCGGCACACCCTGACCGTCCCCGGCCACGAACGCCGCCGCGTCACCACCGTCCTCACCCCGACCAGGCGCGGGGACCACCACGCCCACAAGGTGACCGTCCGCTCGCTGGGCCCGCTCGGCCTGGCCGGGCGTCAGGGCTCGCACCTCGTCCCCTGGACGGTCCGCGCCCTGCCCCCGTTCGCCAGCCGCAAGCACCTGCCCTCCCGACTCGCCCGGCTGCGCGAACTCGACGGCCGGACCTCGGTCCTGACCCGCGGCCAGGGCACCGAGTTCGATTCGCTGCGCGAGTACCTGCCCGGCGACGACATCCGCTCCATCGACTGGCGGGCCAGCGCCCGCCGCCACACGGTCGCCGTCCGCACCTGGCGGCCCGAGCGGGACCGGCACATCCTGGTCGTCCTGGACACCGGCCGCACCTCCGCCGGCCGGGTCGGCGACGCACCCCGGCTCGACGCCTCGCTCGACGCCGCACTGCTCCTCACCGCCCTCGCCACCAAGGCCGGCGACCGGGTCGACCTGCTCGCCCACGACCTGCGCAAGCGGACCGCGGTGGCCGGCCGTTCCCCTGGCGAGATCCTCCCGGCCTTCACCAACGCGATGGCCGTCCTGGAGCCCGCCCTCTACGAGACCGACATGCGCTCGCTGGTCGCCACCGCCCTGAAGATGGCACCGCAGCGCTCGCTGATCGTGCTGCTCACCGGCTTGGACGCGGCCTCCGCCGAGGACGGCCTGCTCCCGCTCCTGCCGCTCCTCACCAAGCGCCACGAGGTCGTCCTCGCCTCCGTGTCCGACCCCCACCTCGACGAGCTCGCCGCCGGCCGCGGCACCGTCGAAGCCGTGTACGGCGCCGCGGCCGCCGAGCAGACCCGTGCGGACCGCCGTCTCACCGCCGACCGCCTCACCCGCGCCGGCATCACCGTCCTCGACGCCCCGCCCGCCTCGATCGCCCCGGCCCTGGCCGACACCTACCTCGCCCTCAAGGCCGCCGGCCGCCTCTGACAGAAGCCTTCCGAAGCTTTCCGAACCCGCCCGGGAGCACAAAAAAGCCCCGTCACCGAACCGGTGGCGGGGCTTTTGAGCGCCTTTCGACGGGGTGGTGAACCCCAACCAGGGGTCCGGCCCAGCGTGTCTCCAGGAGCCTTTCCCGGCGCTTCCCAGGATCTTCTCAACGTACTCCGCGTGCTCCGCCGCCGAATCGGGCAGCGTTCCCGTGCCCGCTCAGGGAAATACCACGAGGGGAATACACGCGGAACGCAAAGAACCCCCGCCGGTTTCCCGACGGGGGTTCTTCACAATGATTGTTCGGCGGCGTCCTACTCTCCCACAGGGTCCCCCCTGCAG
>NZ_JBIVGI010000041.1:0-67026 GCF_044748625.1 Kitasatospora sp. NPDC089913
CCGCTCGCCCGTCCGGGGGGGGGGGGGGGGCCGCCCCGGCGCGGGGGGGGGGCGGGGCCCCGGGCCCCCCCCCCCCCCGGCCGGCGGGGCGGGGGGGGGGGGCCCCGCCCCGCCGCCCCCGCCACGTCAGCACGAAAGCACGTCACCGCGTCACCGCGTCACCGCGTCACCGCGTCACCGCGAGGCAGTACGCCGGATCGGTGTCCAGCAGCACCCGGTGGGTGCCCTCCGCCTTGACCACGCCGCCGTCCAGGACGAGCACCCGGTCGGCGGCGTCCAGCAGCGCCGGACTGCTGGTGATCACCACGGTGGTCCGGCCCCGCCGCAGCGCCGCCAGCCGGCGGGCGACGAGCTGCTCGGTGACGGCGTCCACCGCCGTCGTCGGGTCCCGCAGCACGAGCACCTCGGTGTCGGCGGCCAGCGCCCGGGCCAGGGACAGCCGTTGGCGCTGGCCCCCGGAGAGGTTGGAGCCGCGGTCGCGGACCTCGTAGTCGAGCCCCTGCCGGTGCAGGGCCACCACGTCGGTCAGCATCGACGCCTCGACCGCCTCGGGCACCGTCGTGCTCGTCCCGGACGGGTCGATGTTCGAACGGAGCGTGCCCGCGAAGATCTCCCCGTCGTAGGGATTGACCAGGAGGTGCGCGCGGAGCGACTCGACCGACAGCTGCGCGAACGGCCGGCCGCCGACCCGCACCTCCCCCTCGTAGGACTCCGGCGGGACGGCCAGGGCCAGCACCGCCGCCAGGTCGGCCGCCGCCCGCGGCTGGTAGGCCGTGATCGCGGTGAACTCGCCGGCCGGGACGTGGAACTTCACCCCCTGCAGGGCGCCGTACCGGACGCAGTCGATCTCCAGACCGCCGTCCGGCTCCGGACGCTCCTCCCCCGGCACCGTCACCGGCTCGGCCGACAGCACCAGGGCCATCCGCTCCGCCGAGGCCCGCGCCATCATCACGTACTTCGGCATGTCGGAGAACAGCCGCAACGGCTCCATGACGAACTGCGCCAGGCCGACCGCCATCACCAGCTCCCCGATGTCGATCTGCCCGTCGAAGGCCAGCCAGCCGGCCGTCAGGGTCACCGAGACCGCGAGGACGGCGTTCAGGCCCAGGGCGGTGCCCGCGTAGACGCCGTTCACCCGGGCCACCGTGACCGCCTGCTCCTTCGCCTCCGTGCTGACCCTCCGGTACGACCGGAACGCCGCGTGGTTGCCGCCGAAGCCGTGCAGCGGGCGGAGGCCGGTGATCAGGTCGGCGACCTTCGCCCCCGCCCGTGCCACCCGGGCCTGCTGCTCCTTGGTGCTGCTGCCGATGCGCCGGGACATCACGCTCAGCACCGAGAGGATGGCGACGGTGCCCACCACGACCAGCAGCCCGAGCCACAGGTTCGCCGTGCCCAGCGCGACCGCCGCGATCAGCACCGCGACCATGGAGCTGAGCAGCATCGGCACCACCTCGACGATGTCGGCCGTCTGGTCCGCGTCCTCGGTCGCGATGGTGAGCACCTCGCCGGACTTGAGGCCGGTGTCCCGGGCCACCGGCTGGAGGCCGCACTCGGCCACCCGCACCCGCCAGCGGTGCGCCTCGGTCGTGTTGGCCTTCTGCAGGACGCGCATGCCGAAGCGCCACGACAGGGACACCGTGGTGATGATCACCGCCAGCGCCCCGACCGCCAGGGCGAGCGACCCCGGGGAGCGGTCGCGCAGGGTGTGCTCGACGATCAGGCCGAGCGCGATCGGGAACGCCGTCTCACCGGCCTGGTAGAGGCCCATGAGGACGGTGCCGACGACCATGGCACGGGTGTTGCGGCGGACCGCCGTCCGGAGGATCGCGGATCCGGGACGGCGGGACCGCCGGTTGTCAGGAGTTTTCATCGATGTGGCGCGCAATCGCTTCCGGGGTTCGCAGGGTGAAGAGATCACGGATGGTGATCACAGGGCCGAACTCCCGGCGCAGGAGTCCGGCCAGACGTACGGCCAGCATGGAGTGTCCCCCGAGGGAGAGGAAGTCACCCACCGCGCTGACCTCCTCGTCGTCGAGGTCGAGGGTCTCCGCGAAGTAGCCGCAGACCGTGCTCTCGGTCCCGGTCCGCGGGCCGCGCTCGCCCGCCGTGGTCAGCGCCCCCAGCGGCCGGGGTTCGGGCAGGGCCCTGGTGTCGGCCTTGCCGTTCACGGTGAGCGGGATCCGGTCCACCCGGGCGTAGTGCGTCGGCCGCAGGAAGTCCGGCAGTGCGGCACCCACCTCGGCGGCGACCGTCGCCAGGTCGGAGCCGTCCAACAGCACCAGGTAGGCGGCGAGCCGATGGGCGCCGTCGACGTTCGGGTCCGGCTGGGCGACGGCGGCGGCGAACCGGACCGCCGGGTGCGCCTCGAAGGCGGCCTCCACCTCGCCCGGCTCCACCCGGTGGCCGCGGATCTTGACCTGCTGGTCGGTGCGGCCGAGGTAGCTCAGGTTGCCGTCGGGCCGCCGCAGGACGAGGTCGCCGGTGCGGTACATCCGCTCGCCGGGCGCGCCGAACGGGCAGGCGACGAAGCGGTGCGCGGTCTGGCCCGGCAGACCCAGGTAACCCCGGGCGATGCCGACGCCCGCGACGTGGAGCTCCCCGGGCACGCCGTCGGGCACCGGGCGCAGCCACGGGTCGAGCACGTACACGTCGGTGTTGTCGATGGCCACGCCCACCACCGGGTCCTGGCAGTCGAAGGTGCCGACGCCCAGGGTGTTGATGGTGTACTCGGTGGGGCCGTAGAGGTTGTAGCCGACCGTGCCCGGCGTCTCGGCGAGCCGCCGCCACAGGGTCGGGGTGACGGCCTCGCCGCCGAGCAGGACGAGCGCCGGGCGGCGCTCCGGATGGTCGAGCAGGCCCTCGGCCAGCAGTTGCTGCGCATAGGTCGGGGTCACGTTCACCACGTCGATCGCGTGCTGGTGGCAGTACTCGACCAGGGCGGGCGCGTCGCGGCGGAGCTCCTCGTCGCAGATGTGCACCTCGTGGCCGTCGGCGAGCCACAGCAGCTCCTCCCACGACATGTCGAAGGCGAACGACACGGTGTGGGCGATCCGGAAGGTCCGGTGGCCGTGCTCGGCCAGGACCGGGGCGAAGATCCGGCGCTGGTGGTTGATCAGCATGTTGGTGAGGCCCGCGTACTCGGTCACCACGCCCTTGGGCTTCCCGGTCGAGCCCGAGGTGTGGATGGTGTAGGCGGGGTGGCGCAGGCGCCGCGGGTCGTCCGGTGCGAAGGTCGTGAACGGCGCGGCGGGCGGCAGCGGGCGGTCCAGTTCGACCAGGTCGGCGTGCCCGCCGGCCAGCCTCGGTGCCACCGCGCTCACGGTGAGGACCACGTCGGGGCGGACGTCCGCGAGGATCGCGGCGATCCGCTCGTCCGGGTGGTCCAGCTCCAGCGGTACGTACGCGGCCCCGGTGCGCAGCACCGCGAACAGGGCGGTGATCGAGTCCAGGGAGCGCGGGAGCGCCAGCCCGACCGTGCGGCCGGGGCCGATCCCGCGCCCGGCCAGGACGCCGGCCAGGGCGCGGCTGCGGTCCCTGAGCTCGCCGAAGGTCGTGCTCGCGCCGTGCGAGACGAGGGCGGTCCGCTCCGGGGCGCGGTCCGCCGCGAGGTCGAAGCGGTCGACCACGGTGTCCGTGCCGATGTCGGTGCGCACGCCGGGCACGGGGACCGGTCCGAGGCCCGGCAGGGCGCCCACCGGCCCGGTCGCGTCGGCGAGGTCGGCGAGCACCCGCAGGTAGTCGTCGAGGAGGCGGTCCTCCGCGGCACTGTCGCCGTGGCGGTGCTCCAGCTTGACGGTGAGCCGGTCGCCGGGGGTGACGACCCAGGTGAACGGGTAGTGGGTGGAGTCGTCGGCCTTGACCTCGGTGATGCCGTGGCGGGTGTTCATCTCGGTGAAGGCGTCCGGGTCCAGGAAGTTCTGGAGCACGAAGAGGTTGTCGAACAGGGTGTCGTGGCCGCCGGCGCGCTGGATCTCGCCGAGCCCGAGGTGCTCGTGCTCCATCGCCTCGACCCTGGCCCGCTGGACGGCGGACAGGTACGCCCCGACGGTGTCGCCGGGCCGGGCGCGGGTCCACATCGGCACGGTGTTGAGCAGCACGCCGACGACCTCGGACAGGCCCTCGCCCTCCCGGCCGGAGACGGTGACGCCGAACACCGCGTCGGCGCGGCCGGTGCGGGCGCCGAGGAGCAGCCCGAAGGCCGCGGTGAGGACGGTGTTCAGGGTGACGCCGTGGGCCTTGGCCGCCGTTCGCAGGAGGTCCGAGCGCTCGGCGGAGAGGGTGCGCAGCAGCACGGGCGGCAGACCGTCGGTGAGGGCGGGTGCCGGTCCGGCGAGCAGGGTGGGACCGGGGAGGCCGGCGAGGTGCTCCGCCCAGAAGCGTTCGGCGCCGGTCCGGTCGCGGGCGGCGAGGGCCCGGGCGCAGTCCTCGAAGGCGGGCACGGCGGGTCGGGTGTCGGGCCGCTGCCCGGCGAGCACGGCCTCGTAGGCGGCGAACAGGTCGCGCAGCACGATCTCGCGCGACCAGCCGTCCCACAGCAGCAGGTGGTAGCTGAGGAGCAGTCCGTCGCGTCCGCCGGGCAGCCGGACCACGGTGAGCCGGAGCAGCGGCGGTTCGGCCGGGTCGAAGCCGGTGCCGCGGTCCCGGGCCCGGAGGTCGTCCACCTCCGCCTCGGTGGTCAGCTCGACGGTGCGGATGCCGACCCGACCGCCGGTGCCGAGCAGCTGGACCGGGTTGCCGTCCTCGTCGGTGGTGAAGCCCGCGCCGACGACGGGGTGGCGGGCGGTCACCGCGGCCACGGCCTCGGTGAGGGCGTCGGGGTCGAGGCGCCGCTCGAAGCGGAACCAGCTCTGCGCGACGTAGTGTCCGGCCGGGCCGGCCAGCTGGGCCTGGAAGTACAGTCCCCGCTGGAGCGGGGTGACCGGTGCCGTGCGCCCGGCCGTGCGGGCGGCTTCGGCGACGGCCGTCAGGGCCCGCAGCCAGTGGCCGGTGATCGCGTCGGGGATCTCCTCGGCGAGGGTGAAGGCGGCGTGCAGGGCGCCGGTGCCGGCGTCGGTCCAGGCGTTGACCTCCACCGCGTAGGGGCTGTCGCCCTCGTCGCCGGTGACGGGCAGGGCCTCGGACTCGTCGCCCCGGCCGAGGTAGTTGAAGAGCACCTGCGGTCGGGCGGTCAGCAGCGGTGCGGTCTGCGGGTTGAGGTACCGCAGCCGGCCGTAGCCGAGGTGCCCGGCCTCGTCGGGCTGCCGTTCGGTCAGCTCGCGGGCGGCGGCGACGGGGTCGGTGTGCGGGCCGAGCCGGACCGGGGCGACGGCGGTGAACCAGCCGACGGTGCGGGAGTAGTCGTGGTGCTCCAGCAACGGGACCCGGCCGTGCCGCTCGAGGTCGACCGCGAGGTCGGTGGGCTCGGGCTGGACGGCGGTCAGCGCGGTCCGCAGGGCGCCGCAGAGCAGTTCGGTGAGGCCGAGGCCGAGGGCGGCGGGCGCGGTGCGGGTGACCGGGTCGCCGAGGTCGGGCGGGAGCACCACGGTGCGCTCGCGCCGTCGGCCGGGGGGTGCGGGCAGCAGCGGGGGTGCCTGGAGGGTGTCGGCCCAGCGGCCGAGGTCGCCGGTGTCGGCGGCGGCCCGCAGGGTCAGCGCCGCGGCGTACTCGGCGTAGGAGGTGGTGGCCGGGGCGAGGGCCTCCCCGCGCAGGGCGGCGGCGAGGTCGTCCAGCAGGATCAGCCAGGACACCGCGTCGACCGCGAGGTGGTGGACGGTGACCACCACCGTCCCGGTCGGGGCGAGCCGGGTGAACACGACGACCTCCCCCGCCTCGGGGTCGAGCCGGTCGGCGGCCGCGTCGGCCGCGGCCGCGGGGTCGTCGGTGTCGGCGGTGACGACGGTGGCCGGGCGGGCCGGACCGGTGCGCAGGGTCCACACGCCGTGCCCGGTGTCGAGCCGCAGTCGCAGCACGGGGTGGGCGGCCAGGACCTCGGTCGCGGCGCGTTCGAGGTCGGCGAGGGTGGTGCCGCCGGGCGGCCGCAGGGCCCGGGCCTGGGCGAAGCGGGCGAGGGGGCCGCCGAGTTCGCGCCGGCGCAGCACGATCGGCGTGGGCGGCACCGGCCCGGCCCCGTCGGAGGCGGCCACGAGGACGGCGGAGGGGGCCGGGACGGGGGCGGACGCGGGCGCGGAGGCGCCCGGGAGCCCGGCGAGCGCCCGCGGCGTCCGGTGCAGGAACACGTCCCGGGGCGCGATCCGCAGGCCCAGCGCGCGGGCCCGGTTGATCACGGTGATGGCGACGATGCTGTCGCCGCCGGCCCGGAAGAAGTCGGTGTCCGCGTCCGCGCCGGGGAGCTTCAGGACCTCGGCGAAGATACCGACGAGCGAGGGCAGCACGGAGCCGCCGGCCACCACGACGGCTTCCGCCCCGGCCTCCGCGACGGCCTCAGGGGCGTCGTCCCGCGCCGCCCGGGCGACGAGGGCCGCCCGGTCCAGCTTGCCGTTGACGGTCAGCGGCAGGGCGTCGACCGTCAGGAACCGGCCCGGCACCATGTGTGCGGGCAGCCTGGCCGCGAGTCGCGCGGCCGGGTCGGCGGGTGCCCGGCCGACGAGGTGCGCGACCAGGTGGTCCCCGCTGTCCGCGACGGTGACGGCGGCGTCGACCACCCCGTCGAGGTCGCGGAGCGCCGCCTCCACCTCGCCGGGTTCGATCCGGAACCCCTTCAGCTGGACCTGGTCGTCGGCGCGGCCGACGAACTCCAGCTCGCCGTCGAGCCTTCGGCGGGCCAGGTCGCCGGTGTGGTACATCCGGGAGCCGTCGCCGGTGAACGGGTCCGCCACGAACCGGCCCGCGGTGAGGCCGGGCCGTCCCAGGTAGCCCAGGGAGACCTGGTCGCCCGCCACGTAGACGGCGCCGGTCCGGCCCGGCGGCACCGGCCGCAGCCGCTCGTCCAGCAGATGGGTGACCAGGCCCGGGATCGGGCCGCCGATCGGGCTGACCGGACCGTCGGGGCCGAAGTCCTCGTCGGTCAGCACCCGGTGGGTGACATGGACGGTGGTCTCGGTGATGCCGTACATGTTGACCAGCTCGGGCGAGGCGGTGCCGTGCCGCCCGACCCAGCCGCGCAGCCGCCCGAGGTCCACCGCCTCGCCGCCGAGGACGACCAGGCGCAGGGCGGGCAGGGGCGCGCCGGAGTGCCGGTCGGCCTCGACGAACCGGTGGAAGGCGGAGGGGGTCTGGTTGAGCACGGTCACCCCGCGCTCGCGGACCAGCCGGTGGAAGTCCACCGGGGAGCGGGTCAGCGCGTAGTCGGGCACCAGCAGTTCGGCGCCGTGCAGCAGCGCGCCCCACAGCTCCCAGACCGCGAAGTCGAAGGAGTAGGAGTGGAACTGCACCCAGACGTCGTCCGGCCCGAAGCCCATGGCCGGCCGGGTGTTGGCGAGCAGCGCCACCACGGCGGAGTGCGGGACCACGACACCCTTGGGGCGGCCGGTGGAGCCGGAGGTGTGGATGACGTACGCGGGGTCGTGCGGGCCGGGCAGGGGGGCGGGGCTCCCGTCGCCCTGCGGCAGCTCCTCGCCCCGCACCAGGACCGCGGCCGGGACGCCGGCACGCTCCAGCAGGGCGGTGAAGCGCTCCCGCTGCTCCGGGTCGACGAGGACGACCTGCGGGGCGGCGTCGGCGAGCACGTACGCCAGTCGCTCGTCCGGGTAGGCGGTGTCCAGCGGTACGTAGGCGCCACCCGCGCCGACGATCGCGACCAGCGCGACCACCTGTTCCACCGAGCGCGGCAGGGCGACCGCCGCCGACCGGCCCGGCCGGACCCCGGCCGCGCGCAGCCCGGCCGCCAACTCGTCCTTGGCCCGGGCCAGTTCACCGTAGGTCAGCGACCGGGTGGCGCCGTCGAGCGCGCACTGGGTGACGGCGGTGGCGCCCGGGTCCCGACGGGCCGCGGCGTCGAACAGCTCGCCGAGGGTGACCGGGGGGACCGGTGCCGGGCGCGGCTCCCCGGTCGGCACCAGCGCGCCCACCGGGGCGTCCGGGCGGGTGAGCAGGCCGGTGAGGGTGCGGGTGAACCGGTCCAGGATGTCCCGGGCGCCGGCCTCCCCCAGCAGCTCCCGGTCGTGGATGAGGGTGAAGCGCGTGCGCCCGTCGGGCGAGCGCTCGACCACCAGCGTCAGCGGGTAGTGCGGCGCGCCTTCGTTGGCCACGCCGGTGAGGACCAGGGTGTCGCCGGGCCGGCGCAGGGCGGCGGTGTCGGTCGCCACGTCGAACACCACCAGGGTGTCGAACAGGGAGCCGTGGCCGGCCAGCCGGGAGGTCCTGGCCAGCGAGACGTGCTGGTGCGGAAGGACGGCGCCCTGGTGTTCGCGCACCGAGGCGAGCAGTTCGCCGGCGGTGGTGCCGGCGTTCCACCGGGCCCGCACGGGGACGGTGTTGATGAACAGGCCGACCATCTCCGCGATGCCCGGCAGCTCGGCGTCGCGGCCGGAGACGGTGGAACCGAGGACCACGTCCGCGGAGTGCAGGATCCCGCCCAGGGTCAGCGCCCAGGCGCTGTGCACGGCCGCGCTCGGCGTCGCGCCGGCGGACCGGGCGGCCGCGTCGAGGTCGTCCGCCGCCGCCGAGGTGTCGGCGAACCGGCCGGAGGAGGTGTGCCCCTCGGCGACCAGCGAGGGGCCGGGCAGGTCGGCGAGTTCGGCGCGCCACACCCGGTCGCTCTCCGCGGTGTCGAGTGCGGCGAGCCGGGCGACCCAGTCGGTGAAGCCGCCGACCGGGTAGGCCGCCCCCGGGGCGTGGTACTCGGCGAGCAGCGCGCGGAGCATCGGCGGCACGGACCAGCCGTCGGCCAGGATGTGGTGCACGGTCTGCACCAGGACGTGCCGGCCGGGCTCCCGGTCCCGGAACAGCGTGTACCGCATCAGCGGGCCCGCGGCCAGGTCGAAGCCGGCCCTGCGGTCCAGCTCGGCGAGGGAGCGCAGTTCCTCGTCGGTGATGCCGGGCCGGTCGAGTGTGGTGAACGGGACCGCCGCCCCGCTCTCCAGGACGGAGACCACCCGCCCGTCGGCGAGGGCGGTGAAGCGCGCGGCCAGGTTCGGGTACAGGGTGAGCAGCCGGGTGGCCGCGGCCGCGAGCCGGTCGGCGTCGAGCTCCCCCTCCAGGGTGAGCAGCTGCTGTTCGACGTAGCTGCCCGCGGAGTCGTCGTCGAAGACCGAGTGGAAGTACAGCCCTTCCTGCAGCGGGGTCAGGGGCAGGACGTCGTCCAGGGCGGGGCCGTCCAGGGCGTCGACGTCGGCCTGGGTCAGCCGCACCAGCGGGAAGTCGCTCGGCGAGTGGCCGCCCCGGTCGAGGGCGGCGATCCCGGCGAGGGCGGTCCGGAAGCGACCGCCCAGCGCCTCCACGTCCTCGTCGGTGAACATCCCCTCGGGCCAGGAGACGGTGGTGACCAGCCGGTACCCGCCGGACTCGGCCGGTTCGGCGATCGCGTTGAACTCCAGGGCGCGGGGCAGCCGCATGCCCGGGTCGCGCCGCTCCCCGAGCTGGCCGGTCGGCCCCGCGAGCTGCCAGTCGCCGGCGGCGCCCGCCTCGAAGCGGCCGAGGTAGTTGAACAGGACCTGCGGTGCGGGGGCGGCGAAGGCGGCACCGTGCAGGTGGCGCAGCGCGCCGTAGGAGAGGCCGTTGCGCGGGACGCGGGCGAGGTCCTCCTTGACCGCCTTGAGGGCCGCGGCGAGGTAATCGGGCGCGGTGAAGTCCTCGGCGGGGCCGGGGTCCACGGTCACCGGGAACAGTGTGGTGAACCAGCCGACGGTCCGGGAGAGGTCCGGCTCGGTCCCGGCGGCGCCCGCCAGGTGGCGGGCCTCGCGCCCGTGGCCCTCCAGCTCGATGTGCGCGAAGGTCTGTCGCCCGCCCCGGTCGCGGCGCCAGCCGGCGAGGGCGACGGCGAGCGCGGTCAGCAGGACGTCGTTGACGCCGGCGTGGAACCGCGCCGGGACCTCGCCCAGCAGCGGGCCGGTGAGCCCGGGACCGACCGTGAAGGTCCGCCGGCGTTCCCGCGCGACCGTGTCGTCCGCGGCGAGCGGCCGCCGGCCCAGTGGCGCGTCCGGCCCGGGCAGGGGGCGTTCGTAGTGGGCGCGGTCGGCGTCGAAGTCCGCGCCCTCCAGCAGTTGCGTCCAGCGACGGAACGAGGTGCCGACCGCGGGCAGGTCGACCGGCTCGCCCGCGGTGTACCGGCGCCAGGCGGTGGCGAGGTCCTCCCGCAGGACGTGCCAGGACACGCCGTCGATCACCACGTGGTGGACGACGAGGACGAGTTGGCGGGCCTCCCGGCGCCAGACGGCCCGCAGCATCACGCCGCGGTCCGGGTCCAGCCGCGCGGCGGCGAGGGCCGCGCACGCGTCCGGCGGCAGGTCGCTCTCCTCCCAGCCGACCGCCGTCGCACCGGCTGTCGCGGCCGCCCCCGCTGCGACCCCCGCTGCCGCCTCCGGTGCCGTCTCCGGGACCTCGAAGCCCCAGGGCCCGCCCCGGACGAGCCGGGCGCGCAGCATGTCGTGCCGGGCCACGACGGCGGTGAGCACGGCGTCCAGGGCGGCGGCGGTCAGTCCGGCCGGCGTGGTCAGCACGACCGACTGGACGAAGCCGTCGACCGCGTCGGTGGTCCCGCCGAGCCACCGCAGGACGGGCGATCCGGTGACGGCGCCGGTGGCGACGTCCTGGTGGTCCGCCGGGGTCGTCTCCTCGCGGCTCGCCACCGCCGCGAGGGCGCCCAGCACGCTGTTGGCGAAGAGCTGACGCGCGGTGACGTGCAGGCCCGCCCGGCGCAGCGCGGTCAGCAGCGAGATCGCCAGGATACTGTCCCCGCCGAGCCGGAAGAAGTCCTGGTCGACGCCGACGTGCTCCAGCCGCAGCACCTCCGCCGCGGCCGCGCACACGGCGCGTTCGTCGTCGGTGACGGGCCGGGCCGCGGAGACCGCTCCCAGGTCGGGCTCGGGCAGGGCGCGCCGGTCCAGCTTGCCGTTGGGGGTGAGGGGGAACTCCGGCAGCACGACGACGTGGGCGGGCACCATGTACTCCACCAGGTGCCCGGTGGCCCACTGCCGGACCTCCTCGGCCCGCAGATCCTCCCGGCCGGCGGCCGGGATCACGTACCCGACCAGGTAGGTGCCGCCCGCGCTGTTCTTCTTCGCGACGACGCAGGTGTGCCGCACCCCGGGGTGCTCGGCGAGGCCGACCTCGACGTCCTCCAGTTCGAGCCGCATGCCGCGGACCTTGACCTGGTTGTCGGCGCGGCCGAGGAAGTCCAGCGAGCCGTCCGGGGCGAACCGCGCGAGGTCGCCGGTCCGGTAGAGCCGTGACCCGTCGTCCGCGAAGGGGTTGGCGACGAACCGGGCGGCGGTGAGTGCGGGCGCGCCGACGTAGCCGCGGCCCAGCAGGAAGCCGCCCACGTAGAGTTCGCCGCCGACGCCGACCGGGACCGGGCGCAGCTCGTCGTCCAGGACGTACAGCTGGGTGTTGGGGTTGGCGCGGCCGATGGAGGTCGACAGGCGTTCCGCCTCGCCCCGGTAGACGACGTGGGAGACGCCGATCGTGGTCTCGGCCGGACCGTAGCCGTGGTACATCGGGATCCCGAGCCGGGTGCGGAACCGCTCGTACAGCTCGGGGGTGAGCACCTCGCCGCCGCACCAGACGTGGCGCAGGCTGTCGAGGCGCGCGGTGTCGCCGGCGATCTCCAGGAGGACGTCCAGCATCGACGACACCAGGTAGGTGAAGGTGACGTGCTGCTCGGCGATCACCTCCAGCATGTGGTGCGGGTCGCGCTCGCCGCCCGGCTTCAGGACCACCAGCCGGGCGCCGCACACCAGGGGCAGGAAGATCTCGTTGACGGAGATGTCGAAGGAGAGCGGCGCCTTGAAGAGGGAGGCGTCGTCGTGGCCGAAGCCCAGGATCTCGTGGACCTGCCACAGCAGGCGCTCGCTGATCGCCTCGTGACGGATCATCGCGCCCTTGGGCCGTCCGGTCGAGCCGGAGGTGAAGATCACATAGGCGAGCGAGTCGCCGCGGACGGTGACCCCCGGGTCCTGGACGGGGTGGTCGCCGTAGCGCCAGTCGTCGAGGTCCACCGCGAGGGCGTCCGGTTCGGCGGGGTCCGGCCGGCCCGCGCGGTCCAGCTGGACGGCGATCCGGGCGTCGGCGATCACGACGGCGCGGCGCTCTGCGGGCCAGCGCGGGTCGAGGGGGACGAACGCGCACCCGGCCCGGAGCACGGCCAGCAGGCCGATCACCATCTCGGCGGAGCGGTCGAGGGAGATGCCGACGGTCTGCTCGGCGGTCAGTCCGCGGGCGAGCAGGTGGTGGGCGAGCTGGGCGGAGAGTTCGGACGCCTGACGGTAGGTCAGCGACCGGTGCTCGTCGACGAGGGCGACGGCGTCCGGCCCGAGCCGGGCCTGCTCGAGGAAGAGTTCCACCACGGTCGGCCGGACCCGGTCGGCCGCGGTGTCGTTCCACGCGGTCAGGGCCGCGAGCCGCTCGGCCGCGCCGGACGGGCCGATGGTGCCGACGGGCCGGTCGGGGAAGTCCGCCAGGTCGTCGAGCGCGCGCTGCGCCTCGTGCGCCGGGACGCCTTCGGGCACGGTGATCCGGATGCCGTCCGGGGCGGCCTCGCCGACGCTCCAGCCGGGGGGCGGGCCGCCGCCGTCGGCGACCCAGCCGAGGACGTCCGCGAACCGGGTGCCGGGGGCCAGGTCGAGACCCTCGGGGCCCCGGCCGGTCGCCCAGTAGGACAGGCCGACGGCCACCGCCTCGGCCATGGTCCGGTCGGACCAGTCGCCCGAACGCCGGCGCAGGCCGGCCAGACGGGCGGGAGAGAACAGTACGGGACGAGCACTCGGTTCCGTCATCAACGACTCACCCTCCCCGGGAACTTAGGTCAGCCTAACCTAACCGAGCCTCATCCGGCTGTCTCCCCTCCAGGCCAGCCAGAGATCCGCGTAACGGCCGCCCAGGGCCACCAGTTCCTCGTGGGTGCCCTGCTCCACGACCCGCCCCGCGTCCAGCACGGCGATCCGGTCGGCCGCCATCGCCTGGGTCAGCCGGTGGGCCACGAACAGCGTGGTCCGCCCCGCGCAGGCGGCCCGGACCGCCCGCTCCAGCTCGGCCGCGCCCTCGCTGCCGGCCTCCGCGGTCGACTCGTCGAGCACCACCACCGGCGCCCGGCCCAGCACCAGCCGGGCCAGCGCCACCTGCGCGACCTTGGTGCCGTCCAGCCGCTCGCCGCCCTCCCCCACCGGTGTGGCCGGCCCCTCCGGCAGGGCCTCGACCCACTCGGCGGCACCCACCGTGCGCAGCGCCTCGGCCAGTTCGGCGTCGGTGGCCGTCGGCGCCGCCAGCCGCAGGTCCTCGGCCAGCGGGCCGGAGAACACGTGGGTCTCCTGGGTGAGCACGCTCACCAGCGCCCGCGCCGCGACCTCGTCCAGGTCGGCGAGATCGCTCGACCCGATCCGCACCGATCCGGCCTGCGGGGTCTCGATCCCGGCGACCAGGGCGGCCAGCGTCGACTTGCCCGCGCCCGTCGCCCCCACCAGTGCCAGCGAACCCCCCGCCGGAACGGTCAGACTGACGTCCCGCAGGACCGGTTCCTCCGCGCCGGGATAGCGGAAGGTCAGCCCCTCCACCGTCACCGGGCACGCAACCACACCCCGGGGGGCCGCCTCCGGGTGGCCCACCAGCCGCTCCGCCTCGGACTCGGTCAGCACTCCGACCAGCCGGGTCAGGCTCGCGCCCGACTTCTGCGCCTCGTCGAAGGTGAACATGATGGCGCCCAGCGGCGTGAACAGACGGTGGAACACCAGCGGGGCCGCCGACACGTCGCCCAGGCCGGCCGACCCCGTCTCCAGCAGGACGTAGCCCACCAGGAGGATCAGGACCAGTCCGATGAACTCGGCCCGGTTCTCCCGGCCGACGAACCGGCCGAACAGCCGGAACACCTCGATCCCGTGGTCCCGCACCCGCCGCGAGTCGGTGGCGACCTTCTCCCGGAACGCCTCCTCCAGCCGGTACGCCCGCACCGTGCCGATGCCGTTCAGCCCGCTGATCAGCGCCTGCGCGCGGTCGGCCTGGGCGGCCCGCTGCTTGCGGTAGAGCGGGGCGGACCGGGGCAGGTACCAGCGCAGCGCCAGCCCGTAGGCGGGCAGCGCGCAGGCGCCCGCCAGGCCGAGCCGCCAGTCCAGCCCGAACATGCCGATCGTGGCCACGGCGACCAGCACACCCGCGGAGAACACGGTGGGGATGGCCGCCCGGATGCCCCTGGACAGGACGGCGACGTCGTCGCCCACCCGGGAGAGGACGTCACCCCGGCCCACCTGCTCCACCCGGCCGACCGGCATGCCCAGCACGGCCCGGACGGCGCCCTCCCGCAGGTGGGCGAGCAGTTCCGCGCCGAGCCGCCCGATCAGGTAGGTGGAGGCCGCGGTGGCCGCCGCGCCGAGCAGCGCGGAGACCACCATCAGGACCCCGGTGCCCAGCAGGGCCGAGCGCGGCTCGCCCCCGACCACCCCGTCGACCACCCGGCCGAGCAGGAGCACCGGGAGCATCTGGAGCGCCGCGCCGGCCACCGTGCTGAGCACGGTGGCCGCCGTCAGCCACGGGGTCTCGCGGCAGCGGGAGAGGACCCACCGGGCCGCCTCCCGGCCGCTCGTGGTGCGCAGGACGGTGGCGGCGGCCGGAGCGACGCGCTCCTCCGTGGTGGTCACACCCGGGTCCTTCCTCCGGACGGGGGACCGGCCGGCCCGGGGCGGATCACCCCTGGCCGACCGACTTGACGAGCTCGTCGATGGCGTACGGCAGGGAGAGCAGGGTGGCCTGGGACATCGCGGCGCCGACCGCGGGGCCCTCGCTGTCCAGCAGGTAGGACACCTTGCCGGCCTTGGTCACCTTGAGGTTGGCGAAGAGGTCGAACTTCTTCAGCGCGTCGGTGTCGGCCTTGTCGTTGATGACGAAGACCCGATCGACGTCGATCAGGTCCATCCGCTCCGGGGAGAGCTGGGTGGAGAAGTCCTTGCCCGCGATCCTGTCGATCTCGGTCTGGCCCTTGAAGCCCATGCCGGACAGCAGCTGGCCCCGCACGTCGGTGGTGGTGAAGGGGGTCACCGAGTCCTTGTACCACGACAGCGAGACGGCGGTCTGGTTGGCGAACTCCGGGTGCGCCGTCTTGACCGCGGCGAGCTTGTCCTGGATGCCCTGGACCAGCTTCTTGCCCTCGTCGGCCCGGCCGAGCGCGTTGGCGATGTGCAGGGCGTTGTCCTGCCACGGAGCGCTGAACGGCTCCTTCTCGGCCTTGGTGCGGCCGACCGTCGGGGCGATCTTCGAGAGCTTGTCGTAGGCGGCCTGGTCGATCTCGGAGTAGACCGCGACGATCAGGTCGGGCCGCAGGGCGGCGATCTTCTCGAAGTTGGGGCCGGCGTCGCCGTTGTTGAGGACGACCTCGGGCTTGGCATCGCCCCACTGGGCCTTCACCCACGGCCACTGGGTGTTGATGTCGGGGCTCTGGCCCGCCGGGTTCGGGTACTGGTCGACCATGCCGACCGGCTTGATGCCGAAGGCCAGCACGGCCTGGTCGTCCGTGTAGCCGACGGTGACGACCCGCTTGGGGGCCTTGTCGACCTTCGTGGATCCGAACGCGTGCTCCACCGTCACCGGGAACGAACCCGCCGAAGTGCCGTTGGCGGCACTGTCGTTGGTGGACTTGCCGGTCGCGTCGGACCCGCACCCCGCGAGCAGGCCCGCACCGAGCGCCGCGGCGGCCACCGTCGCCGCCAGCCGCTGCCGGCGCCCGGTACGCGTCGAACGCGGCGTTCTGTCGAGGAGCATGCGAAATCCCTTGCTGTCGTACCGTCAGCCGAAGTCCCCTCAGCGGGGAGGCAAACGCTATCCCTGGTTTGTGAGGTAAGCCTAGCCTAAGTCGCGCTTTCTACGTCCCGTTTCATCCCGCTCCGGACGTGCGTCCGGCCGATCGGCACGATGAGCGGCCGGTCCCCCACCGGATCGTCGATCACCTCGGCCCGCAGGCCGAACGCCTCGTGCAGCAGCTCTGGAGTCACCACGTCGCGCGGGTGACCCTGCGCCAGCACCGCGCCCGCCTTCATGACGATCAGGTTGTCGCTGTACCGGGCGGCCAGATTGAGGTCGTGCAGCACCATCACCACGGTGCACCCCGACTCGTGCAGGTCGTCCACCAGGTCGAGCACGTCGATCGCGTGCGCCAGGTCCAGATAGGTGGTGGGTTCGTCGAGCAGCAGCAGATCGGTGCCCTGGGCGAGGGTCATCGAGATCCAGACCCGCTGCCGCTGGCCCCCGGAGAGCGAATCGACCGGGCGGTGGGCCAGGTCGGCCACCCCGGTCATGGCCAGGGCGCCCTCCACCACCGAGGCGTCGTCGGAGGACCACTGCCGCAGCCAGCTCTGGTGCGGGTGCCGCCCCCGGGCGACCAGGTCCGCCACCGTCAGGCCCTCCGGGGCGACCGGCGACTGCGGCAGCAGGCCGAGCTTCTTCGCCACGTCCCTGGTCCTCAGCGTGGCGATGTCCTCGCCGTCCAGCACCACCGCTCCCCGGCTCGGCCTGAGCAGTCGTGACAGGGTGCGCAGCAGGGTGGACTTGCCGCAGCCGTTCGGGCCGATGATGGTGGTCACCACCCCGGTGGGGATCGCAACGTCCAGCGAGTCGATCACGGTCCGTTCGCCGTACCCGACGCTGACGCCCCGGGCCGCGAGCCGCGGGACCTTCGCGGCGCCGGTCCCGGTCCCGGTC
Organism: Kitasatospora sp. NPDC089913; assembly: GCF_044748625.1. Classification (NCBI taxonomy): domain Bacteria; kingdom Bacillati; phylum Actinomycetota; class Actinomycetes; order Kitasatosporales; family Streptomycetaceae; genus Kitasatospora; species Kitasatospora sp. NPDC089913. Next base: position 16,774 of record NZ_JBIVGI010000041.1, read on the forward strand.
CCGGGACCGGCTTCGGTCGTTCTTCCGGGGTGGCTCCCGGTGATGGAGTCGGCGACCATGGCTCCCCCTCAGTTTAGGCTTACCTTACTTTCTTATCACCTAACGGCGGTTCGCCCGAACCAGGAGGTACACCAGGAAGGGGCCGCCGATCGCGGCGGTGACCACGCCGACCGGCAGGGTCACCGGCAGCGCCGTCCGGGCCACCAGGTCCGACCCGATCAGCAGCAACGCCCCCACCGCGCCGGACGCCACCAGCGGCGGCGTCGGGTACCTGGTCAGACGCATCGCCACCTGCGGCGCCACCATGGCGACGAAGGGGACCGGACCGGCCGCGCTCACCGCGAACCCGGCCAGCAGCACCGCGCACAGCAGCAGCACCGCCCGCACCCGGGTGTGCCGGACGCCCAGGCCCGCGGCCACGTCGTCGCCGAAGTGCATCGGCTTGAACTGGAAGGCGGCGCCGGTCACCACGGCCAGCACGGCCAGCACGCCCCAGAGCGCCGTCCCGACCTCGTCCCAGGAACGGTTGTCCAGCGACCCGACCAGCCACGCCTGGGCCCTGGCCACGTCCCTGATGTCGGCGGTGGCCAGCAGCCAGGTCGTCAGCGCCTCCATCACCGCGCTCACCGAGATGCCGATCAGGATGAGCCGGAAGCCGTCCACCCCGCGGCGCCAGGCCAGGAAGTACACCAGCAGTCCGGTGCCGAGGCCGCCCAGGAGGGACGCCCCGGAGAGGCCGACCGAGCTGACGACCGCGGCGGCCGAGCCGCCCGACACCGTCACCAGGAACACCGCGACCGCGCTCGCCCCGCCGGTGATCCCCAGGATGTCCGGGCTGGCCAGGGGATTGCGGGCGATCGACTGGGTCAGTGCCCCGGACACTCCCAGGGCGACCCCGACGACCAGGCCGGCCATCGCCCGCGGCAGCCGCAGGTCCATGATCACGAACTGGTCGACCCGCTCGCCCCCGCCGAAGAGGGTGGCGACCACCTGCGGCAGGCCGATGGGGAAGTCCCCCAGGGCGATGGACAGGCAGAACAGGAGGAAGGTCGCCGCCGCCAGCAGCAGCGTGACCAGCACGACCCAGGGCCGCCAGACGAAGGACATGCCGCCGAAGCGCACACCCGGAGCCACGGCCGGCTTCACCACTGTCACGTTCATGCGCTCCTGAACTTTCCTCGCCACACCAGGACCGCGAAGAACGGGGCGCCCAGCAGGGCGACCAGCACGCCGGCGTCCAGTTCGCCCGGCCGGACCACCACGCGCCCCACGATGTCGCACACCAGCAGGACCACCGCGCCGAGCAGTCCCGCGTACGGCACCAGCCAGCGGTAGTCGGGTCCGGCGAGGTACCTCGCCACGTGCGCCACCATCAGGCCGAGGAACGCGATCGGACCGCAGGCCGCGGTGGCCGCGCCCGCCATCAGGGTGATGGCGACGATGCCGACCGTCCTGATCAGGGTGATGTTCACCCCGAGGCCCCGGGCCACGTCGTCCCCGAGGTTGAGCAGGTTGACGGAGGGCAGCACGGCCAGGGCCATGACCAGGCCGACCACGATGAACGGTGTCACCGGCCAGACGACCCGGAACGGGACGCCGGCCAGCGAGCCGGTGTTCCAGAACCGCAGGGCGTTCAGGGCCGTCTTGTCCGACAGCGCGATCGCGGTGGTCATCGCCGCGAGGAACACCGCGACCCCCTGGCCCGCCAGGGCGAGCGTCAGCGGATTCCCGGCGCCCCGGCCGATGCTCGACAGCCCGAACACGACCGCCCCGGCCAGCCCGGCACCGAGGAAGGCGAACCAGACGTACTGGGCCGGGTCGGTGAGGCCGAACAGCGAGATCGCCGACACCACCGCGAAGGAGGCGCCGGTGTTCACCCCCAGCAGGCCGGTGTCCGCGATCGGGTTGCGGGTGAACCCCTGGATCAGCGCCCCGCCGACGCCCAGGGCGATGCCCGCCAGGACCGCGAGCACCGTCCTGGGCAGCCGCACGGTCCGCACGATCAGCCGGATCTCGGTGGCCCGCTGGTCCGGGTCCGGCCCGGCGAACAGTCCGTGCCACACCTCGGCCGGACTCAACGCCCGCGCACCGACGGCGACCGAGACCACCGCGGCGACCAGGAGGAGCGCGGCGACCGCCACCAGCCCGGTGATCCGCCGCCGACGGGCCGCCGCGGCCGCGGTCGGCACCGGGCCTCCGGCCGTCGTCGTGGCCGGGGCCGGGCGGGGCCTCCCTGGTCTGCCGGCGGGCTGGCCGTCGGGGCGACGGCTGGTGCCGAGGGGCACGGGCGTTCCTCTCTCCTGCGTGGTGCTCACACACCGCCGCCGTGCCGTGCGGTGCGACGGCACGGCAGCGGACGGCGGCGGGTGCGGTGGTGCGGTGGTGCTGAGCCTAGGCGGTCGGCTGGCGGACCCCGGCCTCCTCGCTGACGGGCGGGACCTCGACCGGTCCGGCCGCGCGGCCGCGGTCGACGATCGAGTCCAGGATCTCGCCGACCCGGACCGCCGTGTTGGACAGCAGGGAGGAGGTGATGCCGTGGGTGTGCTCCGTGCCGCCCTGGAGGTAGATGCCGCAACGGAGTCCGGGGTCGGTCGCCACCCGGTAGTCGCGCTCGACCCGGACCCGGCCCAGCTCGTCGCGCTGGCACCGGTCGGCGACCGCGCCGAGGACCCCCAGGCCGTCGGCCGGCAGGTATCCGGTGGCGCAGACGACGACATCGGCCTCCAGCGCGGCCGCCTCGCCGGTGACCAGGTTCTCGACGGTCGCGCGGACCGCACCGGGTATCTCCTCGGCGGCCGTGAGGCGCGAGACGTTCAGGAAGCGCAGCCGCTCCGTACCCAGCACCTTCTCCTGGTACGCCTGCCGGTAGAGGTCGTCGATGAGGTCGATGTCCACCACGGAGTAGTTGGTGTTCCCGTGGTAGTCCATCAGCCGGCGCTTCACCTCCTCCGGTGCGGTGAAGTACGCGTCGACGGCCTCCGGGTCGAAGATCCGGTTGGCGAAGCTGCTGTCGTCCGCCGGGCTGTAGCCGTAGCGGGAGAACACCGCGCAGACCTCCGCGGCCGGGAAGCGGCGGTGCAGGTAGGCGACCGCCTCGGCGGCGCTCTGGCCGGCGCCGACCACGACGAAGCGGCCGGGCTCGGTGCCGTCGAGGGCGCCGATGTTGCGCAGCAGGTCGGAGTTGTGCCAGACCCGCTCGCCCCGCTCGACGCCCTCGGGCATGACCGGGCGCAGCCCGGTGCCGATGACGAGGTTGCGCGCGCGGTGGACCACGGTCTCGTCGCCGGACCGGGCCGTGACGTCCAGGTACTCCACCACGCCGTCGCGCAGGACGGGTTCGACGGAGACGACCCGGTGGCCGTAGGAGACCATGTCGTCGACCTTCGCCGCGGCCCACTCGAAGTAGTCGTGGAACTCGACCCGGAGCGGGAAGAGGTTCTTGTGGTTGACGAAGTCGATCAGGCGGCCTCTGCTCTGCAGGTAGCAGAGGAAGCTGTACTCGCTCGCCGGGTTCCGGAGCGTCACCAGGTCCTTGAGGAAGGACACCTGCATCGTCGCGTCGTCGATGAGCATGCCCCGGTGCCAGCCGAAGCCGGGTTGCTGCTCGAAGAAGTGCGCGGTGACGGCCTGGTGCCTCCCGACGCGCTCGTTGTGCTCGCTCAGCGCGATCGCCATGGCGACGTTCGACGGCCCGAAGCCGATACCGATCAGGTCGTGGATCAGTGCTGCGTCGCCGGGAAGGGCCCGAGGCATGTCACTCCCATTCGTGCGCCGGTTTGAACTTAGGCAAGGCTAACCTGATCAATCTTGAGTGTCGACCGGGCGGACGGTCAAATCCTTCGCCGCCGGTCAACTCCGCCTCGGAGGGGAGCCGTTGCACGGTTAGGTAAGCCTTGCTTTACTTTCCGTGTCAGTTCGCCAGCCCGAGGAGGAACGCTGATGCGGGTCGTCATGTTCGGTTATCAGACCTGGGGCCACCGCACCCTGAAGGCGCTCCTGGAATCCGAGCACGACGTCGTGCTGGTGGTGACGCACCCCCGGAGCGAGCACGCCTACGAGAAGATCTGGAGCGACTCGGTCGCCGACCTCGCCGAGGAGCACGGCGTCCCGGTCCTGATCCGCAACCGCCCGGACGACGACGAGCTGCTGCGGCACCTGGAGGAGGCCGCCCCGGACATCATCGTCGCCAACAACTGGCGGACCTGGATCCCGCCCCGGATCTACACCCTGCCGAAGCACGGCACCCTCAACATCCACGACTCGCTGCTGCCCAAGTACGCCGGTTTCTCGCCGCTGATCTGGGCCCTCGTCAACGGCGAGTCCGAGGTCGGCGTCACCGCGCACCTGATGGACGAGGTGCTCGACGCCGGCGACATCGTGCGGCAGGAGGCGGTCGCCGTCGGTCCGACCGACACCGCCACCGACCTGTTCCACCGGACGGTCGAGCTGATCGCCCCCGTCACCATCGGCGCCCTCGACCTGATCGCCGGCGGCCGCACGGACTTCACCAAGCAGGACCGCTCGCAGGCCAGCTTCTTCCACAAGCGGGCGGAGGAGGACATCCGGATCGACTGGGGCTGGCCCGCCGACGTGCTGGAACGCCTGGTCCGCGCCCAGTCCGCCCCCTATCCGGCGGCCTTCACCTTCCACCGGGGCAGGCGCCTGGAGATCCTCGCCGCCGTCGTCTCCGAGGGCCGCTACGGCGGCACCCCCGGCCGGATCTTCTACCGCGAGGGCGAGGGCGTGGTGATCGTCGCGGGCGCCGACGCCCGCACCGGCCGCAACCACGGCCTGGCCGTCACCCGGGTCCGCACCGAGGACGGCCGGGAGCTGGCGGCCACCGAGTACTTCACCGCGATGGGCGGCTACCTCACCGCCCGGCCCTGACCACCGGCGGGCCCCGGGGCCCCGCGCCGCGCGGGCGGTGCGGGGCCCCGCCGTCAGGGCCGCCGTCAGGGCCGCCGCCGGAACCGCGGTCGGGCCCGCCGCGAGGACCGGTGCCAGGACCGGTGCCAGGACCGCGGTCAGGCCCGCCGCGCGGGCGGCCTCCGCACCGGCCGCAGACCGAAGTGCTCGGCGTCCAGGTGCTCGGAGAGCAGCGCGAGAATGTCCGCGAGCCGCTCCCGGTCCGCCGTCGAGAGCGGGGCGAGCACGTCGTCGTCGACGGCCGCCAGCTCCACGTCGACGGCGGCCGCGACCTCGCGGCCCGTGCGGGTCAGCCTGGTCAGCGTCCGGCGGCGGTCCGCCTCGTCGCGGGCGCAGGTGACATGACCGGCGGCCACGAGGTCCCCGACCACCCGGGCCACGTCGGCCGAGGACAGCCCGAGCCGCTCGGCCAGTTCGGCCTTGGAGAGGCCGGGCGTGTCCCCCAGGGCGCAGAGCACCATCACGTGCCAGAGCTTGAGCCCGCGGCCCGCCGCCTCCTCCGCGAGGAGCCGCCGGGCGGCCCGGCCGACGAGCGCCATCAGGAAACTGCTGCGGGCCAGCAGGCCCGGTGGACCCTCCCGCCCGATGTGCGAGCAGCCGGCCGGCGCGGCGGACCCGCGGGAGCGGGCCGGGCGTCCGGGGGCGCCCTCGGGCGCGGTCGCGCCGGAGGCGCGCTGTGCGCCGGGCATACGGTTCGTCATGGAACGTGCCTCCCCTGTCGATCGATCGTGCGTCGTCGCACCGCACAGGCCGGTGACCGACCCTCGGTGTCCCCCCGATCGCGTCTTCGATTTAGGATAGCCTTACCTAAGTTGACAGTGAAGGCGGTGCTCCGCCCGACCTCCCGGGGGACTGTGGCGTGCTACCCGCCCGACCGAAGACCCGACCCGCCGCCCACCCGCCGGGCGGCCCCGCCGAACGGACCACCACCCGGCCGCCGCGGCCCGACCGGCACCGCGCCGCCCGGTGGCGCGCGGCGGGACTCTGCGCGGCCCTGCTGCTGCTCCTCCTGATCACCGTGCTCAGCGTGTCGGTGGGCGCGCGCTCGATCCCCTTCGGCACCGTCCTGCGCGGCCTGTTCTCACCGGACGGCACCGAGAACGCGGTCATCGTCCAGGACTACCGGCTCACCCGTACCCTGCTCGGACTCGCCGTCGGCGCGGGCCTCGGGCTCGCCGGCGCCCTGATGCAGGCGCTGACCCGCAATCCGCTCGCCGACCCCGGACTGCTGGGCATCGAGTCCGGCGCGTCCGCCGCCGTGGTGGCCGCGATCGGCTTCCTCCACGTCACCAGCCCGAGCGGCTACGTCTGGTTCGCCATGGCGGGCTCCGCGCTGACCGCGGCGGCCGTCCACACCCTCGGCACGGCCGGGCGCGGCGCGCCCTCGCCGATCCGGCTGGTCCTCGCCGGAACCGCCGTCAACGCCTCGCTGATCGCCGGGATCTCCACCCTGACCTTCCTCGACCGGGACTCCTTCGCCGCGCTGCGGATCTGGTCGGTCGGCACCCTCGCCGGCCGCGGCGACGACGTCCTGGTGCAGGTCCTACCGTTCCTGCTGGTCGGCGTGGTGCTGGCGCTGGCACTGGCCGGCCCGCTGAACGCGCTGGCGCTCGGCGACGAACTGGGCAGCGCGCTCGGCGCCCGGCCGGTCCGCACCCGGGTGCTGGTCGCCGTCGCGGTGGCGCTGCTCTGCGGGGCGGCCACCGCGGCGGTCGGGCCCGTCGGCTTCGTCGGCCTGATCGTGCCGCACGCCGTCCGGCTGGTCACCGGGCCGGACCAGCGCTGGCTGCTCGGCTACTGCCTGGTGCTCTCCCCCGCGCTGCTCCTCGGCGCCGACGTGCTCGGCCGGCTGCTGGTGCGCCCGGACGAACTGGCGGTCGGCATCGTCACCGCCGCCCTCGGCGCCCCCGTGCTCGTCGTCCTGGTCCGCCGCCGGAAGGTGCCCCAGCTGTGACGTCCCGTCCGGAGGACCTCGCCCTCCCCCTCCCCCCGTTGTCCGCCGCGCCGGGCGCGATCGACCCGGGCGCGATCGACCCGGCCGGGCTCGTCCCGGGTCTGCGGATCCGCCTCGGCCCGCTGCGCCTTCGGGTCGCCCGGCGCCCGCTGGCCACCGGTCTCGGCCTGCTCGCGGCCCTGCTCGTGGTGGGCGTCGCCGCGCTGGGGACGGGCGACTTCCAGGTCTCCCCCGCCGATGTGCTCCGGACCCTGGCCGGCCACGGCACCGGCACCACCGACTTCGTGGTGAACGATCTGCGACTGCCCCGGCTGGCGCTCGGCACCGTGGTCGGCGCCGCGCTGGGGCTCAGTGGCGCGGTGTTCCAGAGCCTGGCCCGCAACCCCCTCGGCAGCCCGGACCTGATCGGCTTCGAGACCGGTGCGGCGACCGGCGCCCTGCTCCAGATCCTGGTCCTGGGCGGAGGCCCGTTCGCGGTCGCGCTGGGCGCCGTGGGCGGCGGCTTCGCCACCGCGCTGGTCGTCTACCTGCTGGCGTACCGGCGCGGGGTGCAGGGCTACCGGCTGATCGTGGTCGGCATCGCCGCCGGCGCGCTGCTCAGCTCGGTGAACGCCTATCTGATGACGGAGGCCTCGATCGACGAGGCACAGGCGGCGGCGGTGTGGCTGACCGGCTCGCTGAACGGCCGGGGCTGGGAGCAGTTCGCCCCGGCCGCGGCGGCGGTCGGACTGCTCCTCCCCGCCGTGCTGCTGATGGGCCGCCACCTGCGGCTGATGGAGTCCGGCGACGACAGTGCCAAGGCGCTGGGCGTCCCGGTGGAACGCTCCCGCGCGCTGCTGGTGGTGTGCGCGGTCCTGCTGGCGGCGGTCGCCACCGCGAGCGCCGGGCCGGTCTCCTTCGTGGCACTGGCCGCGCCGCAGCTGGCCCGGAGGCTGTCCGGCGCGGCCGGGGTGAGCCTGCTGCCGTCGGCGCTGATGGGCGCGGTGCTGCTGTGCGCGGCGGACCTCGCGGCGCAGCGGGTGCTGGCGCCGGTCCAGCTCCCGGTGGGCATCATGACGGCGGCGATCGGCGGGCTGTACCTGGTCTGGCTGCTCTCGCACGAATGGCGGTCGGGCCGGCGCTGACCGGGCGCCGGGCGGGGGCGGAGAACGGGCGGGGCGGGGAACGAGCGGGGGCGGGGACGACGGCGGGGCCCGTCCGGAGCGGTCCGGACGGGCCCCGACGCACGGCCCGCGGTTCAGCCGGCGGCCGCCTCCTCCTCGTCGTCCTCGTCCGGCTCGTGGTGGTCGAGGTTGACGGTCCCGCGCTTCCAGTAGCCGTCGACGTCGGTGATGTCGCGGTCGAAGCCCAGCGCCCGCAGGTGCCGCCGGATCGGCCTCAACTCGCCCGCCTCGCCCGCGATCCAGACGTAGGGCACGCCGGGCGGGTGCTCCAGGTCGCGGATCGCGGTGTACAGCCGGTCGCTGTCGCCGTGGGCGCGGCCGTCGCGGTGCAGCCAGACGATGTCGGCGTTCGCGCGGGTCTCCAGGTGGTGCTCCTCGGCCGCGTCGTCGACGAGCACGAAGACCTTGGCCACCGCGCCCTCGGGCAGGATCTCCAGGTACCGGGCGACGCCGGGCAGCCCGGTCTCGTCGCAGCCGAGCAGGTACCAGTCGAAGTCCAGGTCGGCCAGCACGGAGCCGCGCGGCCCGGCCAGGCCGAGCTTCTGCCCCGGCGCGGCCTGCTCGGCCCAGACGGAGGCGACACCGCTGCCGTGCAGCACGAAGTCGAGGTCCAGCTCGCCGGCCTCGCGGTCGAAGCGCCGGGTGGTGTAGTCGCGGGAGATCGGGTACGGCGGGGAGTCGGGGAAGATCAGGCCCTCGTCGTCGTCCCCCAGCAGGGGCAGCACCGGCTCGGTCTCGCCGGGCGCCGGGAAGAAGGCCTTCACGTGGTCGGCGGGCGCCTGGTCGACGAAGCCGGCCAGTTCGGGTCCGCCGAGGGTGACCCGGACCATCCGGGGCGTGATCCGGGTGACCCGGAGGACCTCCAGGGTCCGCAGCGCGAGGTCGTGGTAGACGGTCTTGATCCGGTGGGCGTTGTCGCTCATGGGTGTCCTCGTTTCGGGCCGGGGGAAGCACGGAGCCCCCCGGGAAGTGCGGCCGGACGGCGGCAGCCGGTCCGGCGGTACGGCGGCGCGGCGCCCGGCGGGGCCCGGGCGGCGCGGCGACCGCTCACACCCCCTCCGCCAGCGCGCGCTGCACCAAGGGACCGATCCGGTCCAGGGCGGGAGGGTCCATCAGCTCGTCGTGGGAGACGTCGAGGACGTGCTCCACCAGCCGGCCGCGCAGGTACCCGGGCCAGACCAGGCCCGGGGCGTCCCCGGGGGCGGTGGTGCGGGCCGCCGTGACGAACAGGGCGTCACCCGTCCACTCCGGGGTGCGGCTTCGCGCCAGCAGCCGCACGCAGTGGAGGTTGGTGTCGACCACGGCCTCCAACAGCTCGCGGTCGAAGCCGGCGAGGAGACCCCGGCTGTCGCGGACCGCGGCGATCGCCCGCTCCCGGTCGACGGCGCCCCCGGCTCCCTCCCCCTCGTCCCCGCCCGCCGGGGCGATCCCGGCGACACCGAGCAGGAAGCCGCTCTCCTCCTCGGCGAGGCGCTCGCGGAACGCCGGGTCGTCGGCGAACGCCCAGTCCTCGGTCTCCGGCGGGTAGGCGTCCAGCAGTCCGAGGAAGGCCACCTCCTCGCCGTCCCGCTGGAGCAGCGCGGCCATGGTGTGCGCGACCGTGCCGCCGAAGGAGTAGCCCAGCAGGTGGTACGGGCCGTGCGGACGGACCGCGCGCAGCTCGGCGAGGTAGAGCTCGGCGAGCCCGCGGACGTCGTCGACGTCCGGGAGTTCGCCCCGCAGACCGGGCGACTGGAGGCCGTAGAGCGGGCGCTCCGGGTCGAGGTGGCGCAGCAGCCCGGCGTACTGCCAGCTGAAGCCCGAGGCCGGGTGGACGCAGAACAGCGGTGGCAGCGATCCCCGTTCGCGCAGCGGCAGCAGGGTGCGCAGCGCGTCGGCGCGGGCGTCGGTGCCGATCCGGGCGGCGGCCTCGGCCACGGTCGGCGCCGTCATCAGGGTCGCCACCTGGACCGGGGTGTTGAGTTCGGCGCGGATCCGGCCGGCCAGGCGCATGGCGAGCAGGGAGTGGCCGCCGAGTTCGAAGAAGTTGTCGTCGACGCCGACGGCGGGCAGGCCCAGCACCTCGGCGAAGAGCCGGCAGAGCAGTTCCTCGCGGGTGTCGGCGGGCGGGCGCCCGGCCGGGCCGGCGGCGGGCGGGGCGGGCAGCGCCGCCCGGTCGAGCTTGCCGTTGACGGTGAGCGGCAGCGCGGGGAGGGTGACGAAGGCGGCCGGCACCAGGTACTCGGGCAGGGTGGCGGCGAGCCCGGCGCGCAGTTCGGCCGGCCCGGCCGGGTGCCCGGGCACGGGCACCGTGTAGGCGACGAGGCGGTGCCCGGCCGGGCCGGGCCGGGCGACGACGGCGGCGGCGGCCACCGCGTCCAGGGCCAGCAGCGCCGACTCGACCTCGCCCGGCTCGACCCGGAAGCCGCGGATCTTCACCTGCTGGTCGGTGCGGCCGAGGTAGTCGATCGGGCCGTCCGGGCGGCGGCGCACCAGGTCCCCGGTGCGGTACATCCGGCCGCCGGGCGGGCCGTACGGGTCGGCGACGAAGCGGGCGGCGGTCGGTCCGGGTCGGTCGTGGTAGCCGCGGGCCAGGCCGTCGCCGGACAGGTACAGCTCGCCGGGGGTCCCGTCCGGCACCGGGCGCAGCGCGTGGTCGAGCACCAGGGCGCGGGTGTTCATGATCGGGCGTCCGACGGTGGCGGTGCGGCTCTCGTCCACACCGCTGCCGAGTGCGTTGATGGTGTACTCGGTCGGGCCGTAGAGGTTGTAGCCGGTGGTGCCGTCGGTCCGGGCCAGCAGCTGCCAGAGCGACTCGGGGACGGCCTCGCCGCCGAGCAGCACCAGCAGCGGCCGGTGCCGGCCGGAATCGAGCAGTCCGGCCTCGACCAGCTGCTGGGCGTAGGAGGGCGTGACGTTGAGGACGTCGATCCGCTCGCGCCGGTAGTGCTCGACCAGGGCCTGCGGGTCGAGCCGGAGCCGCTCGTCGATCACGTGCACCTCGTGCCCGTCGACCAGCCAGAACAGCTCCTCCCAGGACATGTCGAAGGCGAAGGAGACGGTGTGCGCGATGCGCAGCCGGCGGCCGTCGGCGCGTTCCTCGACCGGGGCGAAGATCCTGGCCCGGTGGTTGACCAGCATGGTGGTCAGGCCGCGGTGCGGGACGACGACGCCCTTGGGGCGGCCGGTGGAGCCGGAGGTGTGGATGACGTACGCCGGGTGGTCGAGGTGCCGGGGGCCGGGCAGGTCGGCGGCGGTGACCGGGGCCGGGTCGGCGGGGCCGGGCGGACCGGCCGGGTCGTCCAGCAGCAGCCGGTGGGTGCCGGGGTCCTCCGGCAGCCGGTCCGCGACGGCGGCGACGGTGACCAGGCAGCACGGGCGGACGTCCTCGACCATCGCGGCCAGCCGCTCGTCCGGGTGGTCGAGGTCCAGCGGCAGGTAGGCGGCGCCGCTGCGCAGCACGGCGAACAGCGCGGCGACGTAGTCGGCCGACCGCGGCAGGGCGAGCGCGACCACGGCCTCGGGTCCGGCGCCGCGGGCGAGCAGGGCCCGGGCGAGCCGGTCGGCGCGGCGGTCGAGTTCGGCGTAGCTCAACCGCTCGCCGCCGCAGACCAGGGCGGTGGCGTCGGGAGTGCGGGCGGCCCGCTCGGCGAGCAGCCGGTCGACGGTGGTGGCGGGGACGGGGTGGCCGGTGTCGTCGCCGAGGGCGAGCAGCCGGGCCCGCTCCCCGGGCGGGGTGAGGGCGAGGCGGCCGACCGGGCGGGCGGCGGCGTCCGGCAGGGCGCGCACCAGGGCTTCGAGCCGGTCGGCGACGGCCGCGGCGGTGGCGTCGTCGATCAGGTCGGGGCGGTGGGCGAGGCTGAGTTCGACGGCGCGGTCGGGCGTGACGGCGAGGGTCAGCGGGTAGTGGGTGCCGTCGACGCTGTGGGTCCAGCCGATGGCGTGCCGGGCGACGGCCGCCTCCCGGGCGGCGTCGTCGAGCGGGGTGTTGCGGAAGACGTAGAGGGTGTCGAAGAGCCGGCCGAAGCCGCTGAGCCGCTGGACGCTGCCGAGTCCGGCCTGGTGGTGCGGGAGCATCGCGGCGTGCTCGCGCTGGGTGCGGACCAGGAAGTCGCGGACCGGTTCGCCCGGCCGGACGGTGACCCGGAACGGCAGGGTGTTCATGAACATCCCGATCATCGTGTCCGCGGCGGGGAGCTCCGGCGGCCGCCCGGAGACGGTGGCGCCGAAGACCACGTCGTCCGATCCGGTGAGGCCCGCCAGGGTGAGCGCCCAGGCGGCGCTGAGCACCGTGTTGAGGGTGACGCCGCAGGAGCGGGCGAAGGCGCGCAGGGCGTCGGCGGCCGGTTCGTCCAGCAGGACGGTGCGGACCCGCGCGATCACGGGCTGCCGGGCCGGGTCCTCGGGGGCGACCAGGGTGGCCGCGGGCAGGCCGGCCAGGTGGTCGCGCCAGGCCTCGGCCGACGCCGCGCGGTCGGTGGCGGCGAGGTGCTGGAGGAACTCCCGGTAGGGGGTGGCGGGCGGCAGCGCGTCCTCGTCGCCGCCGTGCTGGTAGAGCGCGAACAGCTCCTCGAAGAACAGCGACTCCGACCAGCCGTCGGTGAGGATGTGGTGCTGCGTCACGCAGAGCACGTACCGCTGGGGGCCGAACCGGAACAGGGTGACCCGCAGCAGCGGCGGGTCGGCCAGGTCGAACCGGGTCGCGGCGTCGGCGTGCGAGAACTCCTCCAGGGCGCGGTCCTGGGCGGCCCGGTCGAGGTGGGCGAGGTCGACCTCGTGCCAGGGCAGCGACCAGCGGCCGGGGACCACCTGCACCGGCTCGTCCAGGCCCTCGTGCCGGAACCCGGCGCGCAGGTTGGGGTGGCGGCGCAGCAGGGCCTCGACGGCGGCCCGCAGCGCGGCGGCGTCGACCGGGTGCAGCAGCTCGACGAAGTTCTGCATCAGGTAGACGTCGAGGGCACGGTCGTCGTAGACGGCGTGGAAGTACAGGCCCTCCTGGAGCGGGGAGAGCGGCAGGACGTCCGCGGCTCCGGGGCACTGCTCCTCGGCCCGGCGGCGGGTCTCCGCGGGCAGCAGGGCGGCCGCGGCGGCGGTCCGTCCGGGTGCGGGCGCGGTGGCGGCGCCGGCCAGCCGGGCGGGGGTGCGGTGCTCGAAGACGGCGCGCGGGGTGAGGACCAGCTGCTCCTTGCGGAGCCTGGAGACCAGCTGGATCGAGGTGATGGAGTCGCCGCCGAGGGCGAAGAAGTCGTCGTCCACGCCTGCCGCGGTGAGGCCGAGGAGGTCGGCGAAGGCCCGGCAGACCGCGTCCTCGGCGGGGGTGCGCGGGGGCGCGGACCGGGCGTCGCCGGACAGCGCGGGCACGGGCAGCGCGGCCCGGTCGAGCTTGCCGTTGACGGTGAGCGGCAGCCGGTCGACGGTCACCAGGGCGGCGGGCACCAGGTGGTCGGGCAGCTTCCCGGCCAGGACGCGGCGGGTGGCGGCCGGGTCGGCGGGGCCGGTGAGGTAGCCGACCAGGCGCCGGACGCCGGGGGTGTCCTCGCGGACCACGACCGCGGCGGTGGCGACGCCCGGCAGGGCGGTGAGGGCGGCCTCGATCTCACCGGGTTCGATCCGGTGGCCGCGGATCTTGACCTGCTCGTCGGCGCGGCCGAGGTACTCCAGGCGGCCGTCGGGCAGACGGCGCACCAGGTCGCCGGTGCGGTACATCCGGCCGCCGGGCGGGCCGCAGGGGTCGGCGAGGAAGCGCTCGGCGGTGAGTCCGGGGCGGCCCAGGTAGCCGCGGGCCAGGCCGGTGCCGGCGAGGTACAGCTCGCCGGGTGCCCCGTCGGGCGCCGGCCGCAGGGCGTGGTCGAGCACCAGGGCGGTGGCGCCGGACAGGGGGGCGCCGATCAGTGGCCCCACGCTGTCGGCGAGGTCGGCGGCCAGGGCGTCGACGGTGAACTCGGTCGGGCCGTACAGGTTGACGGCGCGAAGGCCCTCGCAGGCCCGGACGGCGGCCCACTGCGCGGGCGGCACCGCCTCCCCGCCGAGCAGCAGCAGCGCGGGGCGGTGTTGGCCGTCGGCGAGCAGGCCCCACTCGAGCAGTTGCCGGGCCTGGGTGGGGGTGACGTCGAGGGTGTCGATGCGGTGGCGGCGCACGTAGTCGACGGCGAACTCGGGGTCGCGGCGCTCGTGTTCGTCCAGCAGGTGCATTTCGTGGCCGGCGAGCAGCCAGAACAGCTGCTCCCAGGCGGTGTCGAAGGAGAACGAGGCGGTGTGCAGGGCCCGGACCCGGCGGCCGGCGGTGCGTGCGGCGGGGTCGATCAGGGCGGCGCGGTGGTGGGCGAAGAGGTTGGCGAGGCCGCGGTGGGTGAGGACGACGCCCTTGGGGCGGCCGGTGGAGCCGGAGGTGTGGATGACGTAGGCGGGGTGCTCGGGGCCGGGCCGCCGGACCGCCGGTGCGCCCTCGACGCCGTCACCGTCGCCGACGTCGGCCTTGCCCGCGACGGTCTCGCCCTCGACGGTCCGGCCCGAGGGGTCGAGCAGCAGCGGGGCGGCCGCGCCCGCGGGAAGCCGGGCGGCCGCGGCGGCGGTGGTGACCACGCACGCGGGCCGGACGTCCTCGAGCATCGCGGCGAGCCGCTCGTCGGGGTGGTCGAGGTCCAGCGGCAGGTAGGCGGCACCGGCCCGCAGCACGCCGAGCAGCGCCACGACCGCGGCCTCGGTGCGCGGCAGGGCGAGGGCGACGACCGCTTCGGGCCCGATCCCGCGGGCCGCCAGCCGCCGGGCGAGGGCGGCCGAGCGGCGCTCCAGCTCGGCGGAGGAGGTCCGGCGGCCGCCGCAGACCAGGGCGGTGGCCCCGGGCGCGGTGGCGGCGTGGGCCGTGAACCGGTCGGTGACGGGGCCCTCGTACGGGGCCGGAGCGGGGCCCCGGCCCCGGGCCGCCGCGCGGGCGTGCTCGGCGGCGGTCACCGTGCGCAGGGCGCCGACCGGCCGGTCGGGGCCGGCGGTGACCTGGGCCAGCAGCTCGGCCAGCCGTTCGCCGATCAGCTCCACCCGGTCCGCCGTGAACAGGTCCGGCCGGTACTCGAGTTCCAGCACGGCGGCGCGCTCCAGCGTCACCGCGAGGGTGAGCGGGTAGTGGGTGGCGTCGCGGGCGGTCACGCCGGTGACCGTCGCGCCGCCGGCCAGGGCGGGCCGGGCGGACGGGTCCACCGGGTAGTTCTCGATCACCAGCAGGGTGTCGAAGAGCTCGCCGCCGCCGGCCTGCTTCTGGATCGCCTGGAGCCCCAGGTGCTGGTGGGCCAGCAGGCCGTTCTGCTCGGCGCGGAAGCGGCGGACCAGCTCCGCGAACGACTCCTGCGGACGGCTGTCGACCCGGACCGGCACGGTGGTGATGAACAGTCCGATCATCGTGTCCGCGCCGGGCAGGTCCTCGGGCCGGCCGGAGACGGTGAGACCGAAGACGGTGTCCCGGCGCCCGGTCAGCGAACCGAGCAGCAGGCCCCAGGCGCACTGCAGCACGGTGCTGGGGGTGGTGCCGAGCCGGCGGGCGGTGGCGTGCAGGGCGGCGGTGGCCTCCTCGCCCAGCCGGACGGCGTGCCGGGCCGGGCGCACCGGCCGCCGGGCCGGGTCCGGGGCGGCGAGCAGGGTGGGGCCGTCGGTGCCGGCCAGCGCGGTGCGCCAGGCGGCCTCGGCGGCGGCCCGGTCCCGGCCGGCGAGCCGACGCAGGTGGTCCCGGTAGGGGCGGACGTCGGGCAGGCCCCGCGGGTCGCCGTCCCGGTCGTACAGCGCCAGCAGCTCGCGCACCAGCAGCGGCATCGACCAGCCGTCGACCAGGATGTGGTGCACGGTCACCACGAGCCGGTGCTCGCGGTCGGTCAGCCGGGCCAGTGCCAGCCGCAGCAGCGGCGGGCGGTGCAGCACGAACCGCTCGGCCAGCTCGGCCCGTTCGAGGCCGCGCAGGGCGGCGCCGGTGGGGTCGGCGGCGTGGGCGGCCCGCAGGTCGTGCGGGCGGACGGCGAGGTCCACCTCGGCGGGGACGAACTGGACGGGCTGCGGCATGTTCTCGTACCAGAAGCCGGCCCGCAGGTTGGCGTGGCGGCCCAGCAGGGCCCGGGCGGCGGCGGTGAGCCGGTCCGGGTCGACCGGCCCGTCGAGGGCGACGGTCAGCTGGACGGTGTAGACGTCCGGGGCCCGCTCGTCGTAGGAGGACAGGAACAGCATGCCTTCCTGCAGGGGCGACAGCGGCAGCATGTCCTGGAGTCGGGCCTCGGTCATCGCTGGTCCTTCCACATCTGTTCGAGCAGGGTGATCTGGTCCTGACCGAGCGTGAGCAGGTCGAGGTCCGAGGGGGTGCGGCCGCCGGCCGAGGTGGTGGCGGCCCAGGCGGCGAGGCCGTCCAGGGCGGCGCTCCAGGCGTCGGCGAGGGCGCGGGCGCGTTCCGGCGGCAGGCTCCCGGCGGCGGTGATCCACCGTGCGGCGAGCCGCGGGCCGTCGGGGCCGGGGTCGATCCGGGCGACGATCTCCAGCGGGTGCGAGAGCGGGGTGCGCGGGTCGGCGCCGTCGTCCAGCGCGCCGGCCTCGGGGGCGGGGCCCCACGGGGTGCCGGGGGCGACGGTGCGTCGGCCGAGGTAGTTCCAGAGCACCTCGGGGCCGGCCGCGGGGTCGAAGCGGCGTGCGGTGGCGGGGTTGGCGTGCCGCAGCAGTCCGGCGCCGATGCCGCCGCCGGGAACGCGCCGCAGCTGTTCCTTGACCTCCTTGAGGGCCCGGCCGGCGTCCTCGCCGCCGGCCAGGGCCGCGGCCGCGTCGACCGCCCCGGGGTCGAGGCGGACCGGGTACAGGCTGGTGAGCCAGCCGACGGTGCGGGAGAGGTCGGCGCCGGGCAGCAGGTCCACCTCCCTGCCGTGGCCCTCCAGCTCGACCGGCAGCCCGCCGTCCGCGGCGTCCGGTGCGAGGCTCGCGGCGGCCAGGGCGAGGGCGGTGAGCAGGACGTCGTTGACCGTGCCGTGCACGGCCGCGGGCACGGTGTCCAGCAGCGGCGCGGTGCGTTCCGCCGTCAGCGTGACGGTGAACGAGCGGGCGGTGCCGACGGTGTCCAGCCCGGCGTCCAGCGGCCGGGAGCCGAGCGGGCGGCGGGCGTCCCCGGCGCGTTGCCAGTGGTCGAGTTCGGCGGTCCGGCGGGGGCTGTGCGCCTCCGCGAGCAGGTGCGTGGTCCAGGTCCGCAGCGAGGTGGGGACGGGTGGCAGCAGGGGCGGGCGGCCGGCCGCGGCGTCCTGGCAGCCGGTGCGGAGGTCGTCGAGCAGGATGCCCCAGGAGACCTCGTCGACCGCGAGGTGGTGGACGGCGAGCAGCAGCCGCCCGGAGCGGTCGGGGCCGGGGTCGAAGTGGACGGCCGCCAGGAGCAGGCCCTCGGCGGGGAGCAGCCGGCCGACGGCCGCGGCGGACTCGGCGGCGAGCAGGTCGGGCGGCACGGCACCGCCCGGGTCGTCGACGGGCAGGATCCGCAGCCGGTCGGCGGCGGTGACCGCGCCGGGAGCGAGCGCCTCGACCGCCCAGACGCCCGGCGCGGGCCGGTGCAGGCGCTGACGCAGCCCCAGGTGGTGGTCCAGCAGGGCCTGGAGGGCGGTGGTCAGGTGCTCGGGCCGCAGGCCCGGCGGCAGGGTCAGCAGCCGGGTCTGGGCGATCCGGTCGACGGGGCCGCCGCGGGCGGCCAGCCAGTGGGCGATCGGCGGGAGCGGGAGGGCGCCGGGGCCGTCGTCGGCGGGGGTGCGGCGGGCGGGGGCCTCGGCGGAGGCCGGGACGGCGGCTCCGGCCAGCCCGGCGGGGGTGGGTGCCTCGAACACCTGGCGGGCGGTCAGGGTGAGCCCGGCCCTCCTCGCCAGGGAGACCAGCCGGATCGCGACCAGACTGTCCCCGCCGAGTTCGAAGAAGTCGGCGCCCGGGTCGACCGCGGGCAGGCCGAGCGCCTCGGCCATCAGGGCGGCCAGCCGGGCGGCGGGATCGGTGCCCGGGCCGTCGGCGCCCGGGTCGTCGGCCGGCCCGTCGGCGCCCGGGTCGTCGGCCGGGGCGGCGGTGCCCGGGCCGTCGGCCGGGGCGGCGGTGCCGACCGGGGCCTCGGGGGCCGGCGGTGCGGGCAGGGCGCGCCGGTCGAGCTTGCCGTTGACCGACAGCGGCAGCGCGTCCAGCAGCAGGACCGGTGCCGGCACCATGTAGCCGGGCAGCCGCTCGGCGGCGAGCCGGCGCAGCTCCCGCCGGTCCGGGGCGGCGCCCGGCCCCGGCACCGCGTAGCCGACCAGGAGGGTGCCGCCGTGCGCGCTGCGGTGCACGGCGGCGGCCGCCGCGGCGACCCCGGGCAGCGAGGCCAGGACCGCTTCCACCTCGCCCAGTTCGATCCGCAGGCCGCGGATCTTGACCTGGTCGTCGGCCCGCCCCCGGTAGTGCAGCCGGCCGTCGGCGGTGCGCCGGGCGAGGTCGCCGGTGCGGTACATCCGGGTGCCGGGCAGGCCGTACGGGTCCGCCACGAAGCGCTCGGCGGTCAGGCCGGGACGGCCCAGGTAGCCCCGGGCGAGCTGCACCCCGGTCAGGTAGAGCTCGCCGGGGACGCCGGGCGGGACCGGCCGCAGCCGGGCGTCCAGCACCCGCACCCCGGTGTTGCGCACCGGCGCGCCGATCGGGACGCCCTCCGGAGCGGTGCCGTCGGGCCGGTAGTGCTCGGCGGTGACGTCGACGGCGGCCTCGGTGGGGCCGTAGAGGTTCTCCAGTGCCACTTCGCGGGGGCCGCAGGCGGTGCGGAAGCGTTCGGCCAGCTCGCCGCCCAGCGCCTCGCCGCTGCAGAACACCCGGCGCAGCGAGGGGAGTCCGGCGGGCGACCGCTCGGTCAGGAAGGCGGCCAGCATCGACGGCACGAAGTGGGCGACGCTCACCCGGTGGCGGCGGACCAGCTCGGCGAGGTAGCCCGGGTCCCGGTGCCCGTCGGGCCGGGCGACGACCACGGGGACACCAGCGGCGAAGGGCCAGAAGAGCTCCCAGACCGAGACGTCGAAGCCGGCGGGGGTCTTGTGCAGCACCCGGTCGCCGGGGCCGAGCGGATAGTCGTCCTGCATCCAGCGCAGCCGGTTGACGACGGCCGCGTGGGTGATCTGGACGCCCTTGGGGAGCCCGGTCGAGCCGGAGGTGAAGATGACGTACGCGGGGTGGTCCGGGTGCAGCGGGGCGGTGCGCTCGGCGTCGGTGACAGGTCCGGCGGGGCGGGCCAGCAGCGCCTCCTCGGTGGCGGCGGTGCCCAGCAGCAGTGCCGGGGGCGCCCCGTCGGGCAGTCGGCCGGCCGACCCGGGCTCGGTGAGGACGCAGACCGGGCGGGCGGTGTCCAGCAGGTGGCGCAGGCGGGCGGGCGGGTGGTCGAGGTCCAGCGGCAGGTAGGCGCCGCCGGCCCGGACCACCGCGTGCACGGCGACGAGCAGGTCCGCGGAGCGCGGCAGGGCCACCGCGACCACGCTCTCCGGGCCCACCCCGCGCGCGATCAGCAGCCTGGCCAGCCGGTCGGCCCGGTCGTCGAACCGGGCCCGGGTGAGCACGGTGTCGTCGGTGAGGACCGCGGTGGCGGCACCCGGGTCGGCGGGCGCTCCGGCGGCCACCAGCGCGACCAGGTCGGCCGGGTCGCCGGGGGCGTCGGGCCGGTCGGTGGAGCGCGGACCGTACAGGGCGAGCGCGTGTTCCCCGGCGGCCATCGGGTCGAGTCCGGAGACCGGCCGGGACGGGTCGGCGACGACCTGCTCGGCGAGGCGGACCAGCCGGGCGGCGAGGGCCCGGGCGGTGTCCCCGTCGAAGCGGTCCAGGCTGTGGCGGATGCCGCCGTCCAGCCGTCCGCTGCCGTCCGGGGCCGGTCCGACGGCCACCTCCAGGTCGACCTTGGCCCCACCGGTGTCGACGAGTACCTCGCGGGCGGCGGCGCCGAACAGGGTGTCCGGCAGCGGGGCGGCCGAGTGGAAGGTCAGCATGGTCTGGAACAGCGGGTGCCGTCCGGCCGCTCGGGCCGGGGCGACGGCGCGCACGACCTGGTCGAACGGCAGGTCCGCGTGGTCGAAGGCGTCGAGGTCGGCGTCGCGCAGCCGTTCCAGCAGCGCGGCGAAGTCCGGGTCGCCGGACAGGTCCGCGCGCAGCACCACGGTGTTGAGGTGGTGGCCGACCTGTCCCTCCAGGGCGCTCTCGCCGCGGGCCGAGACGGGGGTGCCGACCACGACGTCCTCGCCGGCGCCGTGGCGGTGCAGCAGGACGGCGAGGAGGGCGTGCACCGCCGTGAAGACGGTCGCGCCGTGCTCGCGGGCGAGCGCGGTGAGCCCGGTGGCGAGCTCCGCGGACAGCTCGAAGCGGGCGACCGCCCCGCGGTGGGTCGGCCGTGCCGGGCGCGGCCGGTCGGCGGGAAGCGCCGATTCCTCGGGCAGACCGGCCAGCCGCTCGGTCCAGAAGGCGCGGTCCCGCTCCGCCGTTCCGGTCAGGACCTCGCCCTGCCAGCGGGCGAAGTCGGCGTACTGGACCGGAAGCGGGGCGAAGCGCGGGGCGCGGCCCGCCCGCCGCGCGGTGTGGGCGAGGTCGAGGTCGGCGAGCAGCGGTCCGGCCGACTCCTCGTCCGCGGCCAGGTGGTGCAGGGTCAGCAGCAGCACGTGGTCGTGCTCGGCGATCCGGACCAGGTGGGCCCGCACCGGCGGTGCGGACTCCAGGTCGAACGGCGGGGCGAGCAGCTCGCGCAGGGTGGCGTCGAGCCCGCCCGGGCCGACCGGCCGGACGACCAGCGGCACCCGCTGTCCACCGGGCTCCAGGACGTGCTGGTACGGCTCGCCGTCGTGCTCGCGGACCACGGTGCGCAGGCTCTCGTGCCGGTCGACCACGTCGCCGACCGCCTCGGCCAGCGCCCCGGGGTCCAGTGGCCCGGTCAGCCGGACGGCGACCGGCACGTGGTAGGCGGCGCCGGTGTCCTGGACCCGGTGGGCGAGCCACAGGCCGTGCTGGCCGGGAGCGAGGGGCACCCGTGCGGGCCGGGGCCCGGCCGCCAGGGCGGGGCGGGAGCGCCCGGCGCGGTCGGCGAGCCGGGCGGCCAGCGCGGCCGGGGTGCGGGCCTCGAAGACGTCGCGGACGGCGGCGTCGGTGCGCAGCGCGGTACGCAGCCGTCCGGCCAGCCGCGCCGCGAGCAGCGAGTGGCCGCCGAGCGCGAAGAAGTCGTCGTCGGGCCCGGCCTCCGCGAGGCCGAGGACCTGGGCGAAGGCGCCGCGGACCAGGTCCTCCCGGGCGCCGCGCGGCGGCCGGGCGGTGCCGGCGCCGAGGGCGGGGGCGCTCGGGGCGGGGAGGGCGGCCCGGTCGAGCTTGCCGGCGACCGTCGTCGGGAGCGCGGGCAGCACCACCAGCGCGGCGGGCACCAGGTACTCGGGCAGTTCCTCGGCGAGCGCGCGGCGCAGCTGCCCGGGGTCGGCGGTCCCGGTAACGTAGCCGACCAGGCGGGGGTGTCCGGGGGTGTCCTCGCGGACGAGGACGGCCGCGGCGGTGACCCCGTCCCGGCGCAGCAGCGCCGCCTCCACCTCGCCGGGCTCGATCCGGAATCCGCGCAGCTTGACCTGCTGGTCGCCGCGGCCGAGGTACTCGACCGGGCCGTCGGCACGACGGCGGACCAGGTCGCCGGTGCGGTACATCCGGGTGCCGGGCGGGCCGTACGGGTCGGCCACGAAGCGCTCGGCCGTCAGGCCCGGGCGGCCGAGGTAGCCGAGGGCCAGCTGGACCCCGGCGAGGTACAGCTCGCCGGGGACCCCCGGGGGCACCGGCCGCAGCCGGGTGTCGAGGACGTGGATCCGGGTGTTGTCGAGCGGTCCGCCGATGACCGGGGAGGCCGCGTCGGTGACGTCCGCGACCAGGGCGTCCACGGTGAACTCGGTAGGGCCGTAGTAGTTGACGGTCCGGACGCCGGAGTGCTCGCGCAGCCGGGTCCAGAGCGGCGGCGGTACGGCCTCGCCGCCGAGGAGCAGCACCGACGGCTGCCGGTCGCCGTCGAGCAGGCCGCTGTCCAGCAGTTGCAGCGCGTAGGAGGGGGTGACGTCGAGGGCGTCGATCCGGTGGTCCGCGCAGTACGCCACCACGGCGTCGGCGTCGCGGCGGTCGTGCTCGTCCAGCAGGTGCAGTTCGTGGCCGGCGACCATCCAGAGCAGCTGCTCCCAGGAGGAGTCGAAGGAGAAGGAGGCGGTGTGCAGGGCGCGGATCCGGCGGCCGAGGTGTTCGGCGGTCGGCCGGTAGAGCGTGCGGTCGTGGTCGTGGAACAGGTTGTCGAGCCCGCCGTGGGTGAGCACGACGCCCTTCGGGACGCCGGTGGAGCCGGAGGTGTGGATGACGTAGGCGGGGGCGGCCGGGTGCGGGACGGTCAGGACCGGGCGGGGACGGCCCGCGGCGAGCGCCCGGGCGGTGTCCGGCGCGTCGAGGGCGACGGCGGTGGTGCCGGGGGGCAGCAGGGCGGCGGTCGCGGCGGTGCACAGGACGGTGGCCGGGCGGGCGTCGGCCAGCATCGCGGCGATCCGGGCCGGCGGCAGGTCGAGGTCGATCGGCAGGAAGGCACCGCCGGTACGCAGCACCGCCAGCAGTGCGGCGACCGCGTCGGCGGTCCGGGGCAGCAGCAGTGCGGTGACCGCGCCGGGGCCGCCGCCGCGGGTGAGCAGCAGCCGGGCGATCCGGTCGGCCCGGTCGTCCAGGGCGGCGAAGCCGGTCCGCTCGGTGCCCGCCACGACGGCGGGCTCGTCGGGGGTGGCGGCGACGCGGGCCGCGAACTCCTCGGTGACGGTGGTGGGCGGCCGCACCCGGGCGGTGTCGTGGGAGCGCTCCAGCTGCCGGGCCTCGGCGGTGGAGAGCAGGTCGAGCGCGCCGACCGGGAGGTCGGGGGCGGCGACCGCCCGGGCGACCAGCCGCACCAGCCGGTCGGCGAAGCCGCGGACGGTGGCCCGGTCGAACAGGTCGGTGGCGTAGCGGATGCCGCCGAGCAGGCCGGAGCCGTCCGGGGCGGGCCGCAGCACCACGTCGAGGTCGAACTTGGCGGACCCGGGGTCGACGGGCAGCTCGGAGGTGCTCAGGCCGAACAGTCGCCCGGTGTCGGGCCCGGCCTCCTCCAGGGCGACCATGGTCTGGAAGAGCGGCTGGCGGCCGAGCAGCCGCTCCGGGTTGAGCTCCTCCACCAGCCGTTCGAAGGGGAGGTCGGCGTGGTCGAGGGCGGCCAGGTCGGTGGCGCGCACGCGGTCCAGCAGCTCGGCGAACGTCGGGTCGCCGGACAGGTCGGCGCGCAGCACCAGGGTGTTGACGAAGAAACCGACCAGTCCGTCCAGCGCGGGCTCCCCGCCGCGGCCGGCGACCGGCGTGCCCAGCGGCACGTCCTCGCCCGCGCCCAGCCGGTGCAGCAGCGCCGCCACCGCCGCGTGCACGGCCATGAACGGCGTGGCCCCGCGGTCGGCGGCGAGCCGGAACAGTGCCCCGGCCTCGGGCGCGGGTACCCGGAACTCGACGGTGTCGCCGTGTCCGCCGGGGACGGCGGGGCGGGGGCGGTCGGTGGGCAGCGCGATCTCCTCGGGCAGCCCGGCCAGCGCGCCGCGCCAGTACGCCAGCGCGGCCGAGGTGTCCAGCCGCTCCTGCCAGAGCGCGAAGTCCGCGTACTGGACCGGGAGTTCACTGACGGCCGGGGCCTTCCCGGCCAGCCGCGCGGCGTAGCAGGACTGCAGGTCGGCGACCAGCGGGGCGCGCGAGGCCTCGTCCCCCGCGATGTGGTGCAGGGCGAGCACGAGCGCCTGGTCACCGTCCGCGGCGCGCAGCAGGGTCACCCGCAGCGGCGGCTCGGCGGTGAGGTCGAAGGGGCGGGCGGCGGCGGCCCGGGCGGTGTCGGCGAGGGCCGCCGCGGAGGGCACGTCGCGGACCACGAGCGGCGCCGCGGCGGCGGCCTCGGCCGGGGTCAGCACCCGCTGGTACGGGACGCCGCCGTCCTCGCCGAAGACGGTGCGCAGGCTTTCGTGGCGGGCCGTCACGTCCTGCACGGCGAGCGCGAGCGCGGCGGCGTCGAGGCCGCCGTGCGCGGCGTGGACGCGCAGCGCGAACGGCAGCAGGTAGGTGGGCCCCGGACCCTCCAGCTGCTCCAGGAACCACAGCCTGCGCTGGTTGGCGGAGAGCGGCAGCGGTTCCGGGCGCGGGCCCGCGGTGAGGGCCGGCCGTTCGGTGACCGCGCGGTCCGCCAGCCGGGCGGCCAGCGCGGCCGGCGTCGGCGCCTCGAACACGTCGCGGACCGTGACGGCGACGGTGAGCACCGTCCGCAGGCGTCCGGCGGCGCGGGCGGCGAGCAGGGAGTGGCCGCCCAGCTCGAAGAAGCCGTCCTCGGCGCCGACGTCCGCCAGGCCCAGCACCTCCCCGAACACCGCGCACACCGCCCGCTCCCCCGCCGTCCCCGGCCTCCGGCCACCGGCCGAGACGCGTTCCGGGGCGGGCAGCGCCCGGCGGTCCGTCTTGCCGTTCGCCGTCAACGGCAGCGCCTCCAGAGCCACCACCGCGCTCGGCACCATGTGCTCCGGAAGAACCGCACCGACCGCGCGCCGCAGTTCCTCGGCGTCCGGCAGCTCCTGGCCGGCGGCCGGGGTCGCATAACCGACCAGCCGACCGCCCGGCACGTCCGCCAGCACCACCGCGACCGCCCGGCCCACACCGGGGACGGCGGACAGTGCCGACTCCACCTCCCCCAGCTCGATCCGGAACCCCCGCAGCTTCACCTGCTCGTCCACCCGGCCGACGAACCGCAGCGTGCCGTCGGCGGCCCGGCGCACCACGTCCCCCGTCCGGTACATCCGGGTCCCGGGCGGGCCGTAGGGGTCGGCGACGAAGCGTTCGGCGGTCAGCTCCGGCCGGTTGAGGTACCCCTGTGCCAGCTGGACGCCCGCGAGGTAGAGCTCGCCGGGGACGCCTACCGGGACCGGTCGCAGCCCGGCGTCCAGGACGTGCGCGCGGGTGCCGGCCAGCGGGCGGCCGATCGAGGGTGTGCCGCGGTGGCCGGCGGACAGCTCGGCGGCCGTGGCCCAGACGGTCACCTCGGTCGGGCCGTAGACATTGCTCACCCGCCCGCAGAACCGAGCCATCCGCTCCGCCAGCCCGCCCGACAACGCCTCGCCACCGACCAGGGCATGCACCCCGGACCAGGTGTCCGCGCCGGTCGTGGGCCCGGCGAGCAGTTCCTCCCACAGGCTCGGCGTCGCCTGGACGACCGCCGGACGGGTCCGGGCCACCAGCGCGGTCAGCGCCTCCGGATCACGCACGGTGTCCCGATCGGCCAGGACCACCGTCGCACCCGCCACCAGCGGCCCGAACAGCTCCAGCCCCGCGATGTCGAAGGACACCGTCGTCACCGCCACCCACGCGTCCCCCGGCCCGAGCGCCAACCGCTCACCCATCACCGCGAGGAACGCCCCCAAGGCACCGTGCGGCACCACCACACCCTTCGGCCGACCCGTCGACCCCGACGTGTGGATCACATATGCGGCCGCCTCCGGATCGGCAGCGGGAGCGGTGAACGGCTCGGCGCGACCGAGTTCGGCGATCACCTCCGGGTCGTCCAGCAGCAGCACCGGAACCCCCTCCGGCACCGACCCCACCGTCTCCCCCACCGCCACCACACACACCGGCGACACATCCCCCAACATCAACCCCAACCGCTCCACCGGAAAACCGGGATCCAACGGCACATACCCCGCCCCCGACCGCAACACCGCCAACAACCCCACCACCAGATCCACCGACCGCGGCAACAACACCCCCACCCACCGCCCGGGCCCCGCCCCCAACCCCACCAACACCGACGCCAACCGACCCGACCGCACCCCCAACTCCCCGAACGAAAGCTCCACTTCACCCGACCGAACCGCCACCCCACCCGGCACCGAACCCACCCACACATCCACCCCACCCACCACCGAACCCCCACCCGACAACACCGCCACCGGGGACTCGTCGGCGTACGCGGCACGGTCGGACGGCAGCAGGACGTCCAGGTCCCCGATCCGGGCCGCCGGGTCGGCCGTCACCTGGGCCAGCAGCCGCAGCAGCCGGTCGGCCAGGGCCTCGGCGGTGCTCCGGTCGAACAGGTCCGCCGAGAAGAACAGCCGCAGGTCGAGGTCGTCCCGGTGGGCCGTGTCCGCGAAGGTGAACTCCAGGTCGAAGCGGGCGGTGCCGGGGTCGACCTGCTCCGTCCGGGCCTGGAGGCCGAAGAGTTCGGAGGTGTCGAGGGTGACGGTGCTGTGCGAGACGAGGGTCTGGAACAGCGGGTGGCGGCCGAGTGCCCGGGCCGGGTTGACGGCCTCGACGGCCCGCGCGAAGGGGAGGTCGGCGTGGTCGAGGGCGGCCAGGTCGGCGGCGCGCACGCGGTCCAGCAGCTCGGCGAACGTCGGATCGCCGGACAGGTCGGCGCGCAGCACCAGGGTGTTGACGAAGAAACCGACCAGTCCGTCCAGCGCGGGCTCCCCGCCCCGGCCGGCGACCGGCGTGCCCAGCGGCACGTCCTCGCCCGCGCCCAGCCGGTGCAGCAGCGCCGCCACCGCCGCGTGGGCCACCATGAAGACGCTGCTGCGGCTGGAGCGGGCCAGCTCGAGCATCCCGGCCGACAGTTCCCCGGGCAGCCGGCGGGTCACCAGGCCGCCGTGTCCGCCGGGGACGGCGGGGCGGGGACGGTCGGTGGGCAGCGCGATCTCCTCGGGCAGCCCGGTCAGCGCGCCGCGCCAGTACGCCAGCGCGGCCGAGGTGTCCAGCCGTTCCTGCCAGAGCGCGAAGTCCGCGTACTGGACCGGGAGTCCGGCCGGCTCCGGGACCTCTCCGGCGAGCCGGGCGGCGTAGCAGGCCTGGAGGTCGGCGAGCAGCGGCCCACGGGAGGCCTCGTCGCCCGCGATGTGGTGCAGGGCGAGCACGAGCGCCTGCTCACCCTCGGCGGCGCGCAGCAGGGTGACTTGCAGCGGCGGCTCGGCGGTCACGTCGAAGGGGTGGGCCAGTGCCTCGGCCACCGCCGCGTCCAGCCGTTCGGCGGGCACGTCGCGGACCACCAGCGGGGCCGCGGCGGCGGCCTCGGCCGGGGTCAGCACCCGCTGGTACGGGAGGCCCTCGTCGGCGCCGAACACGGTGCGCAGGCTCTCGTGCCGCGCCAGCACGTCACCGACGGCCAGGGCCAGCGCGGCGGTGTCGGGAGCGGCGGTGAGCCGGGCGACGAAGGGGATCGTGTAGGTCGCGCTCGGTCCTTCGACCTGGTACTGGAACCACAGGCCGCGCTGGTTGGCGGAGAGCGGCAGCGGTTCCGGGCGCGGGCCCGCGGTGAGGGCCGGCCGTTCGGTGACCGCGCGGTCCGCCAGCCGGGCGGCCAGCGCGGCCGGCGTCGGCGCCTCGAACACGTCCCGAATGGCCACGTCGACACCCAGCCGCCCGCGCAGGCGTCCGGCGGCGCGGGCGGCGAGCAGGGAGTGGCCGCCCAGCTCGAAGAAGCCGTCCTCCGCCCCGACGTCCGCCAGGCCCAGCACCTCCCCGAACACCGTGCACACCGCCCGCTCCGCCGCCGTCCCCGGCCTCCGGCCACCGGCCGAGGCCCGGTCCGGGGCGGGCAGCGCCCGGCGGTCGGTCTTGCCGTTCGCCGTCAACGGCAGCGCCTCCAGAGCCACCACCGCACTCGGCACCATGTACTCCGGAAGAACCTCGCCCACCGCACTCCGCACCACCTCTCCTTCCGGCAGACCCCGGCCGGCGGCCGGGGTCACATAGCCCACCAGCCGGCCACCGGGCACGTCCGCCAGGACCACCGCGACGGCCCGGCCCACGCCGGGGACGGCGGACAGCGCGGACTCCACCTCCCCCAGCTCGATCCGGAACCCCCGCAGCTTCACCTGCTCGTCCACCCGGCCCAGGAACTCCAGGCCCCCGTCGGCGGCGCGGCGCACCACGTCCCCCGTCCGGTACATCCGGGCACCGGGTCCGTCGAACGGCGAGGCCACGAAGCGGCCCGCCGTCTGGCCGGGGCGGTTCAGGTAGCCGTGCGCCAACTGGACGCCCGAAAGGTAGAGTTCACCGGCGATTCCGACGGGCACCGGCTGCAGCGCGGGGTCCAGGACCAGGGCCCGCACCCCGGGCAGCGGGGCGCCGATGCCGGGGGTGCCGCGGTGGCCGGCGGACAGTTCGGCCACCGTGGCCCAGACGGTCACCTCGGTCGGGCCGTAGACATTGCTCACCCGCCCGCAGAGCCGCGCCATCCGCTCCGCCAGCCCGCCCGACAGGGCCTCGCCACCGACCAGGGCATGCACTCCCGACCAGACCGGGGCACTGACGGGCTCGGCGAGCAGTTCCTCCCACAGGCTCGGCGTCGCCTGGACGACCGCCGGACGGGTCCGGGCCACCAGCGCGGTCAGCGCCTGCGGATCACGCACCGTGTCCCGGTCCGCCAGGACCACCGTCGCGCCCGACACCAGCGGCCCGAACAACTCCAGCCCCGCGATGTCGAACGACACCGTCGTCACCGCCACCCACGCATCCCCCGGCCC
The DNA here is from genome assembly GCF_044748625.1 of Kitasatospora sp. NPDC089913. NCBI lineage: Bacteria > Bacillati > Actinomycetota > Actinomycetes > Kitasatosporales > Streptomycetaceae > Kitasatospora > Kitasatospora sp. NPDC089913. The sequence continues at coordinate 45,339 of NZ_JBIVGI010000041.1, forward strand.
CAACCCGAGCCGCTCACCCATCACCGCGAGGAACGCCCCCAACGCACCGTGCGACACCACCACACCCTTCGGCCGACCCGTCGACCCCGACGTGTGGATCACATAGGCGGCCGACGCCTCGTCGTACTCGCGCTCCTCCAAGGGCTCGGCCTCCGCCACCCGGGCCACCGTCTCCGGGTCGTCCAGCCGCAGCACCGGAACCCCCTCCGGCACCACCCCCACCGTCTCCCCCACCGCCACCACACACACCGGCACCGCATCCCCCAACATCAACCCCAACCGCTCCACCGGAAAACCGGGATCCAACGGCACATACCCAGCCCCCGACCGCAACACCGCCAACAACCCCACCACCAGATCCACCGACCGGGGCAACAACACCCCCACCCACCGCCCAGGACCCGCACCCAACCCCACCAACACCGACGCCAACCGCCCCGACCGATCCCCCAACTCCCCGAACGACAACTCCACTCCACCCGACCGCACCGCCACCCCACCCGGCACCGAACCCACCCACCGATCCACCCCACCCACCACAGAACCCCAACCCGGCAACACCGCGACAGGGTCCGGGCCGAGGGTCTCCAGCAGACCGTCCGCGGTGAGCAGCGGGAGCCGCCCGACCGGCAGCTCCGGCCGGACGCCGCCCGCCAGGGCGCCCAGCAGGGTGTGGAACTCCTGCCCGCGGGAGATCAGTTGCTCCATCGTGTAGGCACACGGGTTGCCGTCCAGCTCGAACCGCAGCCGGCTGCCGCCGTCCAGGTACACGGAGAGCGTGAGGTCCTCCACCGGCCCGGCCGCGAGGTTGCGCGGGGTGCCGAAGGAGCCGTCGAAGTCGAAGTGGTAGTCGAAGGCCTTGATGTTCACCATCGGCCCGAACACCGCGTGCCGGCGCCCCGACGGGTCGAGTTCGCGCCGGATCCCCTCGGCGCGGTGGCGCTGGTGACGGCGCAGGTCGCGTCCCGCGTGCACGACCCGTCCGACCAGCTCGCCGAAGGCCGTACCGGGGGCGACGGCCACCCGCAGCGGCAGCACGTTCACCTTCATGGCGGGCACGGCGAGGGCCACCGAACCCAGCCTGGTCATCGCCGGGACGGCCAGCAGGACGTCACGCGCGCCGGTCGTCCGGTGGAGGTAGCCGGCGAAGGCCGCGAGGGCGACATCCGCCCAGGTGGCGCGGAGCTCGTGGGCGAGGGCGAGGAGGGCGGCGGTCTGCGGCTCGGTGAGCGAGGCGCCGGTGCGCAGGAACTCCGCGGCGGCCGGGTGGCCGGCGCCGGCCACCGGGACGGGCTCCGGACAGCCGGCCAGCTGCCCGGTCCAGTAGGCGCGGTCGGCCGCGGAGCGCTCGGACTCCCGGTACTCGGCCTCCTCGGCGAGCAGGTCGGCGAGCCGTACGCCGGGCGCGGCGGGCGGCTCCTCGCCGCGGGCCGAGGCCGTGTACAGCTCGGCCGTACGGCGCGTCAGCAGGGTCATCGCGTAGGCGTCCAGCGCGATGTGGTGGACGCGCTGGTACCACAGGACGCGGTCCTCCCCGAGGGTGAGCAGCGCGAAGCCGAAGAGCCGGTCGGCGGCCAGGTCGACCGGCCGGGCGAGGTCGGCGCGCATCAGGGCCAGCGCGGCGGCCCGCGGGTCGGCTTCGCCGCTCAGGTCGGTCCGCGGCAGCACCCAGCCGGCCGGGGCCGCGGGTTCCTGGTACGGAGTGCCGTCCTCCTCGCCGAACCGCATGCCGAGCGCCTCGGTCTCGTCCACGGCGTGTCGCAGCGCCGCTTCCAGCAGGTCCTGGTCGACCGGTCCGTTGATCTCGACGTACTGCCCGACGTTGTAGGCGGTGCTGCCGGGTTCGAGTCGCTGGCCGTACCAGACACCGGACTGGGCATCGGTCAGCGGCAGGCGGCTCTGCGGACGGTCGTTCATGACGGGGATCTCTCCTGGATCTGGTGCGAGCGGGGGGCGGACGGCCCGGCCGGGGAAGCGGCCGGGCCGGCGCCGGGTCAGAGCGACGTGAGGACCTGCTCCAGCTGGTCGAGGATCCGGACGGCCTCGGGGTAGCGGCTGGTGAAGAACGCCGGGACCGGGTGGACCTGGCCGTTCCTGGCCGCCTTGAGGTTCTTCCAGTTGGCCTGGCCGAGCAGTTCGGTGGTCTCGGCCGAGGGCTTCCCGCCCTCCTCGTCGCCGTCGACGAGGATCACGTCGGCGGACTCCAGCTTGCCGATCTCCTCGAAGGAGAGGTCGGCCCAGGCGTCGGTGAAGGTGACGCCCGGCAGGGTGGCGAACCTGGCGCCCGCGTCCTTGACCACCAGGCCGAGCCAGGACTTGCCGTCGTAGGCGGAGAACTTGCCGGGCTCACCGGAGTTGACGATCGCCCAGTCGGTCCTGGCCAGCTTCTCGGCATAGGTCGCCTTCAGCCTGGCGGCCTTGTCCTCGTACTGCTTCTTCACCGCGAGTCCGGCCTCCGGGTGCCCGGCGGCGTCGGTGACCTTCAGTGAGGTGGGCAGGAGTTCGTCCGGGTTGCCGATGCCGAAGGAGACCACCGGGGCGATCGGCCTGAGCTTGTCGATCTGGAACTGAACCCGCTTCGGGGCGGAGATGACGATCAGATCGGGCCTGAGCGAGGCGATCTTCTCGAAGTTCAGCTCGTTGCCCTCGCCGACCAGCGGGATCTCCTTGACCTTGGCCTTCTGCTCGGCGGAGAGCGCCGCGTCGTCGATCGAGGTGACGCCGACCATCGGGATGCCCGCGTCCAGGAGCCAGGCGGCGGCGTAGGAGAGCCCGACGATCCGCTTCGGGTCGGCCGGCACGGTGATGTCGCCGTCCGGGGTCTTCACCACGCGCGTGGTGCCCGCGGTGCCCCCGGCCGGGGACGCGGCGCCGCTGCCGCCCTCGGAGGTGGTGGAGCAGGCGGCGGTGAGGACGACGAGCGCGGCGGCGAGGAACGCGGCGATCGCGGCGCGCGGGCGGCCCGTCCGTGGTCCGGCGCCGGCCGGTCCTCGCTGCGCGGCTGTGGTGTGACTGGTCACCTGGGGTGCCTTTCGGTTCTTCGGTTTCTTCGACGGGCCGCGGCCTGCGGGGAGGCGGGCCGCGGCCCGGGTCCCGACGGACGGACGACGGTGCGGCCGGGTCGGGAGATCGGGGGTGGGCTCAGGAGGTCGCGGGCGCGGCGGCGGCGGAGGGGGCAGTGGTGGGAGGGGCCGTGGCGGCGCTGTCCTTGTCCGTCTCCGGGTCCGCATCCGGGTCCGTCTTCAGGTCCGCCTTCGGGTCCGCCTTCGGGTCCGCTTCCGAGTCGTCGGCCGCTTCCTCGTCCTCGTCCTCGTCGGGCAGGGTGGCGTTGCGCAGGCCCGGGACGGTCAGCGCGACGGCGACGGCGGCCAGGGCGCAGATCACGCCGTTGATCACCGCGGCGCCCCCGGGGCTGAACCAGCGGGCGAGCAGCGCGACTTCGGCCTCGCCGCCGATCTCCCCGGTGGTCCCCTGGGCGGTCACGAAGCCGGACATCCGCCCGCGCAGCCGGTCCGGGGTGTGGTGCTGGAGCAGCGCGTAGTCGAGGATGGCCGCCACCGTGCCGGCCGCGCCGGCGACCGCGAGGGCGAGGAAGGCCGGAACCACGGAGGGACTGAGGCCGAAGCCGACGATCGCGAGACCCGACACCAGCACCGCGCCGATCAGCACCGCGCCGGGCCGTCGGCTGCGGCCGATCCAGCCGCTGGTCGCCGAGGTCAGCACCGCGCCCACGGCCGGAGCGCTGTAGAGCAGGCCGAGCATGACCGTGCCACCGCCGTAGCGGACGTCGACGAGTTCGGGAAGCAGTACCACCGGGACCCCGAACAGCGAAGTGGCGCCGCCGAGCAGCAGCAGACCACCGACCACCCGGTGGCGCAGTGCGTACCGGACGGCTCCCAGCAGCGAGTTGTCGGCCCCGGAGCGAGGCCCCTCGGCTCCGCCCCCGGCGCCGGCGCCCCGGTCATCCCGGGCCTCGGCGGGCTCGTCCTCCTCGGGCTCCTCGAAGACCGGCGGCAGCGGACGGAGCCGGGTGACCAGCAGGGTGGTGACCGCGGTGGTGGCGGCGGTGACGGCGAACGCGGTCCCCGGCCCCGCGGCGGCGAGCAGCATGCCGCCGAGGAAGGGCGCCACCACGGAGCCGATCTCGGTGGTCAGGGCGAGCAGCGCGCCGGCGGCGGGCAGTTGGTCCCGGCGCACCAGGGTCGGGGCGACGGCCATCAGGGCGGTGATGCTGACGCCGGAGGCGAGGCCGTCCCAGGCCACCCAGGGGAAGACCGCCCAGAGCTTCGGGGAGTCCTGGTAGGCGTTGACGGCGAGACCGGCGAAGGCGAGCGTGGCGGCGGCCCGGGCCGACACGATCAGCATGCGGCGGTCGTGCCGGTCGGCGAGCACACCGCCGACGAGGGAGCCGATGAGCACGCTGACGCTCATCACCATGCCGACGGCGGCCACCGTCAGGGTCGAACCGCTGAGGTCGTACACCTGCGAGGCCAGGGCGACGGTCGCGACGCCGAGGCCGAACAGGGAGACGGTGCGGGCGATGAACACGGCCCGGAAGTCGCGGCTCGCGCGCAGCGGCTCGATGTCGATCAACAGATCGCGCAGGGACACTCGGGGGCTCCTGGGGAGAGAGGCTGCCGGTCGCGGGCGCGCCGACGGGGCCGGGTGGGACGGGCGTTCCCGGCCGGGGGCGGGAAGGGAATAGGCAGGGACGGAAGGCGGCAGGCGGAGTGCTAGCGGCTCGGCGGCCGGACCGGAACGTCCGGGGTTGCGAGCCCGGTGGCCGCCTCGCTGTCGCCCGGCCCGCCGCCCCGGCCCGCACCGGCGGCGCTCGGCACCACAGCGCTCGGCACGGCAGCACGCGGTACGGCAGCACGCGGTACGGCAGCACGCGGTACGACGGCCCGCAGCAGCGGCCCGGTCATCACGGTGGTGATCAGGGCCATCAGCACGATCACGGTGTAGCCGCGTTCGCTCAGCACCCCCGCCGACAGGCCCACCGAGGCGACGACCACCTCGATCGCACCGCGGCAGTTGAGCCCGACGGCCACGGCCAGCCCCTGCCGGGACGGGAGGCCGGCGAGCCGGGCCCCGCCGTACGCGCCGGCGATCTTGCAGCCGACGGCGACGGCGAGATAGCCGGCCGCCCAGAGCAGGGTGCCCGGGCCCCCGAGGGCGGTGAGGTCCATCCGGAGTCCGGCGACCGCGAAGAACACGGGGGCCAGCACGGTCAGGGTGACCGGCTCCAGTTGGGCGCGCAGCCGCGACCGGTGGTGGGGCGATCGGCCGATCAGCACTCCGGCGGCGAAGGCGCCGAGCAGTCCGTCCGACCCGGCCGCCTGGGCCGCGACGGCGAGCAGCAGTACCAGGACGACGGCGGTGAGCAGTTCACCGTGTCCGCCGGCTCCGGTGGCACCCGCGGTCCCCGTGGCACCGTCCCCGGCCGGAGTCCCCCTGCGCGGCAGCCTGGTCAGGACCGCGTCGACCAGCCGGGGGCCGGCCAGCAGGACGGCGGCGGTCAGCAGGACCAGTCCGGCCAGCGGGGCGGCCAGCGCCCCGATCCCGGCGGAGGGCCCGGAGGCGACCGTCACAGCGGCCAGCGCCAGCCAGCCCAGTGCGTCGGAGGCCAGCGCGACGGCGAGGATCATACGACCGAAGTCGGCCTGCATGAAGCCGAGTTCGGACAGGATCCGGGCCACGACCGGGATCGAGGAGATGCTCAGCGAGACGGCGACCAGCAGGACGAAGGCCGCGTCGCCGGCCCGCGCACCGGCGAACGACGCGGGCAGCGCGAGCGCCAGGGCGAGGCCTGCCGCGAAGGGCAGCAGCACCGCCCCGGCGCCGATCAGCAGCGTGGGCCGACCGAGCCGCCGCACCGCGTTCAGGTCGGTGTCCAGGCCGGTGAGCAGCAGCAGGAACGCCGCTCCGAGCCAGGCGACGGCGTTCAACGGTGCTCCGAGCAGACGCTCCTGAGGGATCATCAGCCGTGCGCCGTCCGACCAGAGCAGGCCGAGGACGGACGGGCCGAGCAGAACGCCGGCGAGCAGGTGTCCGATCACGGCGGGCTGGCCGAGCCGCCGGACCCCGGCCCCGGCCGCGTGCGCCAGCGCCGTGATCGCCAACAGCTGTACCAGCAGCGCCCATTGGGCGTGCTCGCCGAGGGAGGGGAAGCCCACCGGTCCGCCGACCTGCCTTTCTGTTCTCGTGGGACGGACTCCGCCTGCGGGGCGGGTCCCTGGGGTCGGCCGTCCCCGGCCGCCGGGCGCGGAGCCGCCCGACAGCCGGGGCCGCGTCCGGCCGGGGTGGTGCGACCGGCCGGAGCGGTGCGTTCCGCCGGAGTTGTCCGACCGGCCGGAGCGGTGTCCGGTCCGGCCGGTGCGGTCAGCCGGTGGCGGGCTCGACCCAGGACAGGCCGTCCGGGCCCGGCACCAGCCCGCCTTCCAGCAGCGGGGACTCCTTGGTCCCGGTGCCGAGCACTCCGCGCCGCTGGATGTCGTTCATCTCCTGCATGACGTCGCCGACGACCTTGGCGCCGAACAGGTGGTCCATCCGCTCACCGGACTCGGTCTGCATGGAGCCGGTGGCGGCGACGGCGTCGGCGAGCGACTTCGAGGAGGAGGCGAACCGTTCGGCCAGCTCGGCCGGACCGGTCAGCGCCCGCTCGCGGGAGGCGACCCCGCCGACCAGGGTGACGAAGGCCTCCAGGTCGGTGGAGTCGAAGGCGGTGACCTTCTTGGCCTTCCAGAAGTAGTTCTCCTCGTTGCCCTGCATGTCGTAGAAGGCGCTCAGGAACTCGTAGAACACCGCGTACTCGCGCCGGTAGCGGCCCTCGAACTCCTCGAAGGCCCGCTGCTCCGTCAGGTCGCCCGCCAGCACGCTGTTGATCGAGCGCGCGGCCAGCAGGCCGGCGTAGGTGGCGAGGTGGACGCCGGTGGAGAAGACCGGGTCGATGAAGCAGGCCGCGTCGCCGACCAGGGCCATGCCCGGCCGCCAGAAGCGGGTGTTGGCGTACGAGTAGTCCTTGCGGACCCGGAGTTCGCCGTAGGTGCCCTCGGTGACCCTGGTGGCCTCGGAGAGGTAGTCACGGACGATGTCGCAGCGGTCGACGAAGCCGAGAAGTGCCTTCTCCTGCTCCTGCTGCGTGCCCTGGATCTCGGGGGCCTTCGCCCGGCTCACGACGGCGCCGACGCTGGTGAGCGTCTCGCTGAGCGGGATGTACCAGATCCAGCCCTCGTCGAAGGCGGCGCAGAGGATGTTGCCCCGGTCGGCTCCCGGCAGGCGCTTGCCGCCCTCGAAGTAGCCGAACAGCGCGAGGTTCTTGAAGAACTCGGAGTAGACCCGCTCCCCTCCGGCGTGCCTGCTGATCCGCGTCCTGTTCCCCGAGGCGTCGATCACCCAGCGCGCCGTGGCCTCGTGCCGGCGGCCGTCCGGGCCGGTCCAGCGCACCCCGCTCACCCGCTCGCCGTCCTCCAGCACCTCCCCGACCGCGCAGTTCTCGCGCACGTCGACGCCGTGCTTGGCGGCGTTGCGCAGCAGGATGTCGTCGAACTTCATCCGCTCGACCTGGTACGCGTACGAGGTGGGCCCGGAGAGCTCGGGGGCGAGCGCGAAGAGGAAGTTCCACGGCACGGGGTTGGTTCCCCAGCGGAAGCTGCCGCCCCGCTTGACCATGAATCCGGCCCGCTCCATGTCGTCCTGGACGCCGAGCAGGCGACAGATGCCGTGCACCGTGGCGGGCAGCAGCGATTCCCCGATCTGGTAGCGCGGGAAGGTCTCCTTCTCCAGCAGGAGGACCCGGTGTCCGTGCTTGGCGACGAGGGTGGCGGCGGTCGAGCCACCGGGGCCGCCGCCGACCACGACGACGTCGAACTCCTCGTGCAGCGTGGGCTGTTCGGCAGTACTCAAGAGTGTTTCCTTCTGGGCGGTGGGACGGGGGCGGTCACTTGTCGCGGAGCAGTTCCCACCAGCGGGTGAGGGTGGCCCGGCCGGCCAGGTCGACGAAGGTGACGTCGGTCCCCGTCTCGTCGCGCCACTGCTGGACGAGGGTCATCAGCCGGATGGAGTCCATGCCCTGCTCGAGCAGGAGCTCGTCGTCCTCGAGGTCGCCGGGGTCGACCCGCAGGACGTCGGCCACGTCCTGCCGTATGCGGTCCAGGCTCAGCCTCGGGGCGGGATTCTCGGCCATCGACAGCCGTCCTCTCTTCGGTCTGCGAGCGACTTCGGGGCACGGCGGCGGTCCGGTGATCACGGCACGTCCGGCGCGGCCCGACTTTCCCGATGTCAGTAAGGTTAGCCTTACCTAAGTTGGTTCGCGGCACTCCCGTCAAGCCCCCTCCCGGCGGGAACCGGCAGGCCGGGCCGGTCCCGGACGGGCCGTCAACTCGGCCGCGAAGGAGGCGGAAGGCGGCACCAGCGGGGAGCGAAGGCCGGGATTCCGGCCCGGCGGCGACGAGGCGGGCCCATGGCGGTGGCGCCGGCCGGAGGGGCGGGACGGGCAGGTCCGTGACGGACGCCACAGGCGGGCCGCGGGGAACGCGGCGAACGGACACGCCACAGGCGGGCCGCGGGAAACCTCGGGAACGAACACGCCACGGACGGGCGCACCCGGCAGCGGGCACGGCGAAGCCGCCGGGCGCGCGGCGATCACGCCACCACGCGCCCGGCGGCTCCACTCCCCCACCCCCGCAACCCCTCGCCGCACGGCGCCACCGCGGGCGGGGACAGATCAGGGGCGGTCCGGCCCCGAGGGCAGGCCGAAGCCCGGCCCCGCCGTCGGGCGGGGCCGGGCCGGCTTCCGGGCCAGGGTCAGGAACGCAGCTCCAGCGTGCAGCACTTGACGCTGCCACCGGCGTACAGCAGTTCGGTGAGGTCGACGCCGATCGGCTCGAACCCCCGCTCGCGCAGCCTCCGCTGGAGGCCGGTAGCAGCGGCCGGGAGCAGCACGTGACGGCCGTCCGAGAGCGCGTTCAGCCCGAACACCACGGCGTCCTCCTCGTCCGCGAGGATCGCGTCGGGGAAGAGCTCGCGCAGCACCGCCCGGCTGCCCGCACTGAACGCGGGCGGGTAGTACATGACTTCGTCGTCCGACAGCACGGCCAGCGCGGTGTCGAGATGGTAGAAGCGCGGGTCCACCAGCGTCAGCCCGATGACCGGGACCCCGAAGAACTCCTGTGCCTCCGCGTGCGACCGCCGGTCGGTCCGGAAGCCCGACCCGGCGAGGATCCGGCGGCCCACCACCAGGTAGTCGCCCTCGCCCTCGTTGATGTGCTCGGGCCAGTGCAGCTCCCGATAGCCGTTCCCGGCGAACCAGTCGAGGTAGGCGGGCCCTTCGGCGGTCCGCTCGACGTGCCGGAAGCGGGCTCCCAGCACCTTCCCGTCCAGGACGGTGGCCCCGTTGGCCGCGAAGACCATGTCGGGCAGGCCCGGCGCCGGTTCGATCACCTCCACCGTGTGGCCGAGGCTCTGGTACAGCTCCCGCAGGGCGGTCCACTGGGCGAGGGCGAGGCCGGGGTCGACCGGCTTGCCGGGGTCCATCCAGGGGTTGATCGAGTAGGTGACGTCGAAGTGCAGCGGCTCGCACATCAGGAAGCGGCGCGGCGTCGCGACGCGGACGCGGTGCGCACCGGCGGCCTTGACGAGCGGGGTGGGGATCGTGTCCGTTGCAGGCATGTAGACCTCCGGTGAGACTCGACTGGTTCTGTGCACGGCACAGGGGGAAGCCGGGCCGAGGGGATCGCCCTCGGCACCGGGCCGGGGAACGGCTCGCGCGCGAGCCGGCGAGCGGTCGGGCGGGACGGCGAGGGAGCGGTCGAACAGGAGAGCGGCGAGCGTGAGAACGGGAGAGCCGGGGTGCGGGGTGGCGCATCGGCGGTACCGGGATCACTCCGGCCCGCCCCTTCGGGAACGCTCCAACGTAGTTAGGTTAACCTTACCTTACTAACTCTCGTGCGCACCCGGTCCCCTGTGGACCCGTCACCGGAAGTGGAGCTGCCGTGCCCCCCGCACCGACCACCACCGCCCCGACCGCCGACACCCCCTCCGCCGCCGGGGGGCGGCTGCGCGCGGAGAAGGTGACGCTGCGGTACGGCGAACGCGCCATCGCCACCGAACTCTCGGTCGCGGTGCCGGACGATTCGTTCACCGTGGTCGTCGGCCCGAACGCCTGCGGCAAGTCGACCCTGCTCCGGGCCTTCGCCCGCCTGCTCAAGCCGGCGGCCGGCCGGATCCTGCTCGACGGCGAACAGATCCGCTCACTGCCCGCCAGACAGCTCGCGCGCCGGCTGGGCCTGCTCCCGCAGAGCTCCACCGCCCCCGACGGCATCACGGTCGCGGACCTGGTGGCCCGCGGCCGCCATCCGCACCAGGGCCTGTTCCGGCAGTGGTCGGCGGAGGACGACCGCGTCGTCGCCGAGGCCATGGCGGCCACCGACGTCGGCGCCCTCGCCGGCCGCTACGTCGACGAGCTGTCGGGCGGTCAGCGCCAGCGTGTCTGGCTCGCCATGGCCATCGCCCAGCAGACCCCGCTGCTCCTGCTGGACGAGCCGACCACCTACCTCGACATCGCCCACCAGGTCGAGGTGCTCGACCTGTGCGCGCGACTGCACGGGGAGCAGGGGCGGACGCTGGTCGCGGTGCTGCACGACCTCAACCAGGCCGCGCGGTACGCCACCCACCTGATCGCCCTGCGCGACGGCGTGGTGGTCGCCGAAGGGGCACCCCGGGAGATCGTCACGGCCGATCTGGTCGAGCGCGTCTTCGACCTGCCCTGCCAGGTGATCGAGGACCCGCAGACCGGCACCCCCCTGGTCGTCCCGCTCGCCCCGGCCCGCCGCGCCACCGCCCGCTGACCTCCGCCCCGGGGTACGAACGCCGGCCGACCGGTCGTGGCCGGAGGCCCGACCGGACGGGACCTGATGCCCGACCGGACGGCGCCGGCTACCGGGTGCGGAGTGCCACGCCGTCGACCAGGAGGCGCAGCCCCAGTTCGAAGCCCCGGTCGTCGAGCTCCGTCGCGCCGCTCCCGTCGGCGTAGGCGCCGTCGAGGGCGTCCGCGAGGGCCGGATAGTCGGGCCGGTAGCCGGCCGGCTCCCGGGTGAACCCGGCGCCGAAGGTCTCCAGGGCGGAGCCGAGGACGAGGAAGTCCAGGGCCGCGGCGACCTCGGCGGCGTCGGCCGGGCCGAGCCCGGCCCGGCCGAGGAGGGCGAGCAGCGCGTCGTAGCCGCGCAGGGCGTTGTCCGCCACGACCCGGCGGCGGGCGAGCAGGGAGACCGCGTTCGGGTGCCGGACGAACACGGCGCGGTAGCCGCGCGCGTAGGCGGCGAGGCCGGAGCGCCAGTCGGCGTCGGCCAGCGGCGCGTGGTCGATCTCGCTGTTGACCAGCTCGGAGACGGTGTCGACCAGCGCGTCCTTGCTCTCGATGTGGTTGTAGAGCGAGGCGGCCTTGACCCCGAGGCGTTCCGCCAGCGCCCGCATGGTGAGGCCGTCGGGACCCTCGTCGTCCACCACCTGGAGCGCCGCGCGCGCGATCCGCTCGCGGGTCAGCACTGCCCTGCTCGGTCGGCCCACCGAAAGATCCCCTCTTCCGCTCTTCCTGTTCAGAGGCTATCGTGCCGGATCAACAGCGGACGCTAACAAAGTTAGTTTTATCTGGAGGGCGCAGCACGTGGCCGAGAACACCCCGACCGACGACGACCGGCTGGCAGCACTCGGCTACCGGCAGGAGCTGAGACGCAGCCTGAACGTGCTCGGCAACATCTCCATGGGCTTCGCCGTCGTCTCCCCCGTCGTCGGGCTGTACGCGGCCGTCCAGGTCGGCATGAGCGTCGCGGGCGGGGCCTGGGTCTGGGCGCTGCCGCTGTGCCTGCTCGGACAGTGCCTGGTCGTCGCCGTCTACTCCGAGCTCGCCTCGCAGTGGCCGCTGGCCGGCGGCGCCTACCAGTGGAGCAAGCGCCTGGCCGGTCCGGCGGTCGCCTGGCTGAGCGGCTGGCTGTGGCAGTTCGCCGTGATGTTCGGCAACACCACCGTCGCCTATCTCGCCTCCCCCTGGCTGTTCGCGCTGTTCGGCGCCGTCCCCACGCCCGCCGAACAGGTGCTCGCCTCGGTCGGCTTCGTGCTGCTCTGCACCCTGGTCAACGCCTACGGCATCAACCTCCTGCGCCGCATCGTCGGCCTCGGGATCGCCGCCGAGGCGGTCGCCTCCGTCGTGGTCGGCCTCACCCTGCTGCTGTTCTTCCGGGAGCACGGCTTCGGCCTGCTCACCGACCTCCTGGACGCGCCGAAGGCCCTGGGCATCGGCGACACCGGTGCCGTGCTCGCGGCCGTGGCCGTGGCCGGCTGGGCGTTCATCGGCTTCGACGCCTGCGTGTCGACCGCCGAGGAGACCAAGGACGCCTCCCGGCAGGTGCCCCGGGCCATGTGGTGGTCGCTGATCGCGGTCGGACTCGTGGTGATCCTCAACGCGGTCGCGGTCGCGCTCGCCCACCCCGCCCCCGCCGAGGTGGTCGCCCGCCAGGACCTCGACCCGGTCACCACCGCCGTCACCCACGCCTTCGGCGGCTGGGCCGACAAGCCCTTCGTCCTGGTCGTCCTGATCAGCTTCACCGCCTGCCTGATGGCCTCCCAGGGCGGCGCCGCCCGCGGCCTCTACTCGCTCGCCCGCGACGACGTCTTCCCCTTCTCCCGCCACGTCCGCAAGGTCAACCGGCACCGGGCACCGATCGGCGGTCTCCTCGCCGCCGCGCTGGTCAGCTGCGCCGCCCTGCCGCTGGGGCTGAGCACCTCGGCCATCGGCAGCCTGATCACCTTCGGCGGCGCCGCCACCTTCGTGCCGTTCTTCCTGCTCACCCTCGTCGCCCTGGTCGCGCGCCTGCGCGGCGGCTGGACGCCCGCCGGGGCCGTCCGCTACGGGCGTCTCGGGACCCCGCTGAACCTGCTCGCGGTGCTGTGGACCGGCTTCGAGGTGGTCAACATCTGCTGGCCGCGCGCCGTCCTCTCCCCGGCCGGTGCGCCGTGGTACCAGATCTGGGCGGCACCGCTCGGCGTCGGCACGGTGACCCTCGCCGGGCTCGGCTACCTGCTCGCACGCCGCCCCGACCGGCGGATGGGCGAGGCCGACGGGGACCGCCCGCTCACGGAGGAACTCGCGCCCGCCGTCCTCTGACACCCGCCTGCTCCAGCGTTCCCTTCCACCGACCTGCTCCACCGACCTGCTCCACCGCTGTTCCACCGAATCACCTTGGAGACGAACCCCATGACCCACCCGTTCGACGTCGTCGAGACCGGTATCGCCGACCTGCGGGCCGCACTCGAAACGGGCCGGACCACCGCCGTCGCCCTGCTCGACGCCTACCTGGCGCGGATCGACGCCTACGACCGGCCCGGCACCGCCACCGCGCTCAACTCGCTCGTCGTGATGAACCCGGACGCCCGCGCCGACGCCGAGGCCTCGGACGCCCGGCGCGCGCGCGGCGAGAGCCTCGGCCCGCTCGACGGCATCCCGTACACCGCCAAGGACAGCTACCTCGCCAAGGGCCTGACCGCCGCCGCCGGCTCCCCGGCGTTCGAGCACCTCGTCGCCCAGCGCGACGCCTTCGCGATCGAGCGGCTGCGCGCCGCCGGCGCCGTGCTCATCGGCCTCACCAACATGCCGCCGATGGCCAACGGCGGCATGCAGCGCGGCGTCTACGGCCGCGCCGAGAGCCCCTACAACGCCGACTGGCTGACCAGCGCCTACGGTTCCGGCTCCTCCAACGGCTCGGGCACCGCCACCGCCGCCTCGTTCGGCGCGTTCGGGCTCGGCGAGGAGACCTGGTCCTCCGGCCGCGCGCCCGCCTCGTACAACGCCCTGTGCGCCTACACCCCCAGCCGGGGCGTGATCTCGGTGCGCGGCAACTGGCCGCTGGTCCCGACCATGGACGTCGTCGTCCCGCACACCCGCACCATGGCCGACCTGCTCGAACTGCTCGACGTCGTCGTCGCCGACGACCCGGACACCCGCGGCGACCTGTGGCGGACCCAGCCCTGGGTGCCGATCCCCGCCCCGTCCGAGGTCCGGCCGGACTCCTACCCGGGGCTGGCGCCCGCCGACACCGCGGCGGCCCGGGCAGCGCTCGCCGGCAGGCGCGTCGGCGTGCCCCGGATGTACATCAACGCCGACCCGGAGGCCGGCACCAACCCCGAGGGCGGCATCGGCGGCCAGACCGGTCAGCGGATCGAGACCCGCGCCTCGGTGATCGACCTGTGGGAGGCGGCCCGCCGCGACCTGGAGGCCGCCGGTGCCGAGGTCGTCGAGGTCGACTTCCCCGTCGTGACCAACTACGAGTCCGACCGCCCGGGCGCGCCGTCCCTGAAGACCCGGGGGCTGATCGGCCCCGACTTCCTGGACCGCGAGATCCTCGATCTGTCCGCCTGGGCCTGGGACGACTTCCTGCGCGCCAACGGGGACCCGGCCCTGCCGAGCCTGACCGAGGTCGACGCCGACACCATCTGGCCCAAGCACCAGGGCGAACTGCCGGACCGCTACGACGGTTTCGACGACACCATCGTCGACTACCCGCGCCAGGTCCGCGAGCACCCCTACGCGTCGGTCACCGAGATCCCGCTCCTGGAGCAGGGACTGCGCGGGCTGGAGGAGACCCGCCGGATCGACCTGGAGCAGTGGATGGACGAACTCGGCCTGGACGCCGTGGTCTTCCCCGCCGTCGCCGACGTGGGCCCGGCCGACATGGACGTCGTCGAGGCCTCCGCGGACCTCGGCTGGCGCAACGGCGTGTGGGTCGCCAACGGCAACCTCGTACCGCGCCACCTCGGCATCCCGACCGTGACCGTGCCGATGGGCACCATGGCCGACATCGGCATGCCGGTGGGCCTCACCTTCGCGGGCCGCGCCTACGAGGACACCGCCCTGCTCCGCCTCGCCGCCGCCTTCGAGGCCACCGGCGACCGCCGCACCACCCCGCCGCGCACGCCGCGCCTCCCGTCCGCCTGACGGGCCGGGGCGGGGGCCCGCGCTACGGCCAGTCGCCGCGGGCCGCGACGGCCAGGACCAGGGCGGCGATGTTCCACGCGTCGTCGTCGCCCCGGTGGTGGCGGCCCTCCAGCGGGAGGCCGGCGACGGTGAGGGCCTGGGCCATGCCCGGCCGTCGGCGCAGGCCGTAGGAGGCGGTGAAGGCCGCCTTGGCATTGGTGTGGTGGTGGCCGAAGGGGTACTCCGCGCCGGTCCGCCGGCACTGCCGGGTGAACTGGTTCCGGTCGTAGTCGCCCCAGCTGGCCCAGGGTGTCGCGCCGGTCCGGTGCACGGCCGCCAGCGTCCGGCACGCCTCGGTGAAGGAGACGCCCCCGGCCACCTCGGCCGGGGTCAGCCCCGTCAGTTCGGTGCAGAACGGGCTCACCTCCGACCGGGCCGGGCGCACCAGCAGCCGGTGCTTGGCCAGCCGCTCGCCCGCCCGCAGGTCGACCACGGTGAGCCCGATCTCGATGATCTCGCTCACCTGGCCGGGCGGCGGCTGCCCCTCCCAGCAGGTCGCCTCGACATCGACCACGTTCAGCAGGGGCGCGTTGACGTCCATGGGGCCGAGGGTAGGGAGGGCGGCGGCCTCCGGTCATCCGGTTTTCCGGGCCCGGCAGGCGGGTTCGTGCCAGACCGTGCGCACGACCCGTGCGTCCCGGGTGAGGTGTTCGCTGGACCACGTCCCGCAGCAGCGGCCCGCCCGGCGCGTCCGGGCGGGGAGCACGGGCCCCGCGGTACGGGCGGGCACGACGGCTGCGGGAGCGGCAGAACGGCGGCGGCGCTTGTGCTGGGGCTCGTGCTGGGGTGTCGTCATGCCCCGGGCTCTGCCCGCACCGCCCGGGGGTCGAACCGGCCTTCACCCGTACGGAGCACCGGCGCCACCCGCCGCCCGGCCGGGGCGAACTGCCCCGGCCGGGACGACCGACCCCCCGTCGGGGGGAGCCGCGAGGACCGTGCTACCCCCGTGGGGGGATCTCGGCGGATCCGCGTTGACGGTGGTTGCGGCGTCCCGGAGGCTGACTCGCGGACCGGCCGGATGCCGGACACAACTCGCGCCGCAACAAGCCGGGTCGGCTTCCACCAGGACCTGCCGGGCACCGTCGACCGGTGCCCGGCACGCCACCCTTCCGCAGCCCCGAGAGGACGTTCCCGATGCGCCGTACCCTGGCCGCACTGGCCACCTTCCTGCTGGCGGTGGCCGCCGCGATCGCCACCCCCTCGGGCGCGCTCGCCGTCCCCGCGCCACCGGTGCCCGCCGTCGTCCCCGCACCGGTGGCGGCCACCGCCGGGGCGGCCGCGGCCGAGAACTGCCGGACCTACGTCGTCGACGGCTACCGCTGGTTCGGGGAGTGCACCGGCCTGGACCCGCGCCGTACCTGGCGGCTCCAGCTCTACTGCGCCTGGCGGATCAACGGCCGCGTGTACGACTACTACGCCGACAGTTCGGTGATCGCCGGCGACGCCACGACCGAGCTCAGCTGCAGTCCCGGGAAGGCCGTCGAGGTGCGGATCCTGCTCGGCGACCTGCTGCCGCCCGAGCCGGCCGGGCCGGTCGGCGCGATCACCGGGCTCGCGGGCAAGTGCGTCACCGTCCGGGACAACCGTCACGAGGACGGCACGCCGGTCGAGCTGTTCGACTGCAACGGCGGCTACGGCCAGTCCTGGCGGGTGGGTACCGACGGCACGGTCCGCTCGCTCGGCAAGTGCCTGGACGTGGCGGGCGGCGGCACGGGCAACGGCAACGGCGTCCAGCTCTACGTGTGCAACGGCACGGGTGCCCAGCAGTGGCAGGTCCGGCCGGGCGGCCTGATCGTCAACCCGCAGTCCGGGCGCTGCCTGGACGTCCCGAGGGCCGACGCGAGCAACGGCAACCGGCTGATCATCTGGGACTGCGCCGGCGGCGTCAACCAGGTCTGGCGGCTCCCGGCCTGACCGCGGGCCCTCGGTACCGCGCGTCCGGCGCGGTACCGAGGGCCCCTTCGGCTGCCGTTCGGTCGGTCGCGGGTCAGCCGGCGGCGGCTCCCGGTGGCGCCTTGGTCCCGGTGGCCGTGAGCTCGGCCGCACTGGTCCAGGGCCCCCGGCCGCCCGCCTCGCTCAGGACCCGCAGGCGCAGGTAGCGGCCGGAGGTGGCGGTGAAGGACACCTGTTGCGCGGCGGCCGTGTCGGCGAAGGAGCCGGTGGCCACCGGGCTGCCCCAGGTGGTGGCGCTGTCGGAGACGTAGACCTCGTACCGGCCGATCCGGCCGTTGACGCCGCCGTCCTGCCGGGGCAGCTGGCCGAGGCCGTCGACGGCGTAGCGCGCGCCGAGGTCGATCCGGATCTCGTGCGGCAGCGGGGCGGCGCCGCCCGACCACTTGGTGTGCCAGATCGTCGCGGGGTTGCCGTCGATCGCGTTGGCGGCGGCGCCGTTCTCGCCCGCGGTCTCCTCGCTGTCGGCGCCGAGGACCTTCCAGCCGGTCTGCGGGATCGGCTCGGACCTCGTGCCGACCGGGGTCCCGGGCGCCGCGGTGATGCCGGAGGCGGTCACGGTGAACGCCCCGGACCGGCTGCCGGCCTTGATCCACAGCACCCCGGCGCGGTCGGCCGGGTCGTAGTACCAACCGCTGCTCGCGCTGTCGTAGGCGGCCTTTCCGGCGAGAGCGGGCAGCGGCGCCCCGCCGACCGAGACCGAGGTGGGCGCGGTCGCGCTGTGCACGGTGAACTCGTAGCCGCGCTCGGCGGCCTTCCCGGTGTAACTGCCCTCCGCCGCACCGACGCTGATCACGGCGTCCCCCCAGCCGGTGGCCGGCGCGTGCACGTCCACCCGCTGCCGGGCGTAGGCGCCGTTCTGGTACGCCCGGGTCACCCCGTCGTCCTCGTAGAGGCTGAAGGCGGAGTCGCCGCGCGGGTACACGTCGTAGGTCAGGGTGGAGACGGCCTTCTCACCGGTGTAGTTCATCTGCGGCCACATCGGGACGATCGCGCCCGCGCGGACGAACAGCGGCAGGGTGTCGAGCGGGGCGGCGTAGCCGTCCAGCCAGCCGGGGCCCTGGTAGACCTTGCCGGTCCAGTAGTCGGTCCAGCTGCCGGCCGGCAGGTAGATCCCGTTGCGGACGGCGGTGTCGCTGACGACCGGTGCTACCAGGAAGGAGTCGCCGGCCATGAACTCGCCGGAGGTGGCGTTGCCCCGGGCCACCGGGTCGTCCGGGTACTCCAGCACCAGGGCCCGGGTGGAGGGCACGCCGGTCTCGTTGGCGGTCCGGCCCATGGTGTAGAGGTAGGGCATCAGCCGCATCTTGAGCTGCAGGTACTTGCGGTTGATCGACGCGTACGGTTCGGCGAACCGCCACGGCTGCTTGTCCTGGTACCCGGCCGAGGGGTTGGTGGCGCCCCAGCCGGACATGGTCATGAACGCCGGGGTGAAGGCCTTCCACTGGAGGTCGCGGACGTAGGTCTGCGGGCTCCCGCCGAAGATGCCGTCGATGTCGCCGGAGGCGTAGTTGAGGCCGGAGAGTCCGGCGCCCGCGATCGAGGGGACGTGCCAGCGCATGGCGTCCCAGGTGCCGCTGGTGTCGCCGGTCCAGACGACCGCGTTGCGCTGGGTGCCGGCCCAGCCGTCGACGGTCCAGACGAAGCGGCGGGCGTCGGAGTTGTCCTCGATGCCCGCGACCGCCTGCTTCACCCCGTCGAAGGCGTACTTGTAGCCGCTGCCGATCCAGGCCACGTCGGTCTTCACGGCGCGGGAGCCGGCCGTGCCGACCTCCTGGTCGATGCCGGAGAGGCCGGTGGAGGTCCACAGTCCGGTCCGGAAGCCCTTCTCGTTCAGGGCGGCGACGGTGGACGGCAGTTGGGTGTAGCCGCAGCCGTAGCCGTCGTTGGGCAGGATCCAGCCCGAGGGCATGTCGGCGGCGCGGGCGTCGGCGGCGTAGCCGACCACGTCGGGCGTGGTCCGGTGACGGGCGCGGTTGTGGTCGCCCTGGTAGTCCGGGTTGGAGGCGTTGAAGCAGTCGGCGTTGCCGAGTTCCAGGCCCCACATCGGCGCCAGGAACGGCTTGCCGGTGACGTCGGTGTAGCCGTCGAGCACGTCCTTGAGCGAGTTGCCGGCGAAGTACCAGGCGTCGAAGCGCTTCTCGTCGTGGCTCAGCGCGGTCGGGGCGCGGAAGTCGTACGAGCCGGGTGCCCAGGTGTTGCGCATGACGCCGTAGCCGTTGGTGGACATGTAGAACGGGGCCGGGCTGGCGTTGGTGCCCTCGGTCCACTTGTTGGAGACCGCGACCGGGACGGTCCGGTCGCGCAGGGCCCACTCGCCGAGGTGCAGTCCGGTGCCGTAGAACTGCTCGTCCGCGGCGCGGCCGAGGTACTGGGTGGTGCGGCCGGCGCTCCAGCTGGTCGGCTGGGACTCCGCCCACACCAGGGTGGTGTCGTCGGCCCGGTAGAGCGCGAAGGTCAGTGGCTTCTTGTTGATCCGCAGGCTGATGGCGGGGGTGCCGATCCGCCAGTACGCGCCGGCGTCGGTGAGGGTGGCGCCGACCGTGCCGAAGGAGGTGGTGGTCGCGAGGTCGGAACCGGCCGGGTCGTCGGTGAAGGAGCCGTCCGGCGAGAGCCAGATCCGGAACACGTCGGCGCGGGCCACGACGATCCGGACGGCGGCGGCACTGGACGTCCGGACGGTGAAGGTGTCACCGGCGCGGGTGACGGAGGCTGCGTTCCCGGCGGTCGCGGCCCGGGCTGGAAGGGCCGGGCCGAGCGCGGTCAGCAGGGCCCCGAGCAGGGTCAGGATCAGGGCGGCGGCCGTCCGGCGGTGGCGGACGGCCCGTGGTCGGCGGGTGGGGGGAGCGGCGGCAGAGCTCACGCTGTCCTCCTGGGGAGGGAGTGAGGAAGGCCCGCGCGTCGATGGGGCCGCAGGCCGGGGAGGGCGGTGCCCCGCCATGACAGCAAGGTTCATGACATGTCGTCAAGTGCTTGAACTAAGGGTTTTTCAAGCATTATTGAGCAGACATTTGCATACCGCGAGCAGGCCGGGCGGCGCCGGAACGGCCTCCGGCCCCTGCGGACCGCGACGGTCCGACAGGGGCCGGAGGTCCGGCCGACGGGCCGGTGGGGGCTAGGGGTTGTCTGACAATTCCCGCCGCGCGCACGACGCCCGGCAGCCTCCCTCCGAGGGCGGCACCCGGTGCACGGCCGACGTCCCGGACGGGGCGGTGACGGCCGGGCCGGGACGACCGAGCGGGGCGGTCACGGCCGGTCCAGCACGATCGAGCGGGTCAGATTGCGCGGTCGGTCCGGGTCGAGGCCGAGGGAGACCGCCACCTCGACGGCCAGCCGCTGGGCCCGCACCAGGTCGGCGAGCGGATCCAGCGGGGAGACCGAGACGGTGGCACCCAGGGCCCGGACCTCGCCCTCCAGTCCGGCGGGCGGGGCGCCGAAGAACCAGACGGCGCTGGTCGGCGCGGTGACGCTGACCGGACCGTGGCGGTACTCCATCGCCGGGTAGGACTCGGCCCAGGAGTACGAGGCCTCGCGCACCTTGAGCGCCGCCTCGTGGGCGAGGCCGCAGGTCCACCCGGCCCCGAGGAAGGTGAACTGCCGTGCCGCGGCGACCCCTTCGGGCAACGGCCGGGCCAGCGCCAGTTCGGCCTGGGCCGGCAGGTCGGCGGGGGCGAGCCCGAGCCGGGCACGGAGCAGGACCAGCGCGGTGGTGGCGAACCGGGTCTGCACCACGGACCGCTCGTCGGCGAAGTCCAGCACCACCAAGGAGCGGGCCGCACCGGCGACCGGGGTCGCGCCGTCGGCGGTGACGGCGACGGTCTCGCCCGAGCTCACCCGCCCGAGCGCCTCGACGACCTCGGTCGTGGTGCCGGAGCGGGTGATCGCCAGCACCCGGTCGTAGCGCCGCCGGTGGGGGAACTCCGAGGCCGCGAAGGCGTCGGTCTCCCCCAGTCCGGCGCCCTCCCGGAGGGCGGCGTAGGCCTGCGCCATGTACAGCGAGGTGCCGCAGCCGATCACCGCCACCCGCTCGCCCGGCTCCGGCAGCCCCCGGGGCGTCAGCTCGAGTGCGCGCCGCCAGCAGTCGGGTTGACTGGCGATCTCCGCGTCCACATGGCTCATGACTGTCCTCCAGGCAGAGTCTGCTCGAATATGCTTAATCTATAGACCCAGGAGCCAGTTTTGCGCAATATCGATCACCAATGTGCAACCCGCACCGTCCGACCGCCCCTTCGCCTGCGGCGGGAGGTCAGGCGGTGGTGATCGGGGCGAAGCGGTCGCCGCCGGTGATCCACTCGCCGCGGCGCATGACGGCGACCAGGTCGTAGCCGGTGGAGTCGACGACGACGAGGTCGGCGAGTTTGCCGGTCTCCAGGGTGCCGACCCGGTCGGCGAGGCCGAGCAGCCGGGCCGGGACGGTGCAGAGCGACTCCACGGCCTGGTTCAGGCTGAGGCCGCTGACCGTGAGGCAGCGGCGGAACGCCCGGTCCAGCGTGAGGGTCGATCCGGCGATGGAGCTGCCGTCGGTGAGCATCGCCACGCCGTCCTTGACCTCGACCTGGAGCGGGCCGAGGGGGTAGAGGCCGTCGCCCATGCCGGCGGCGCCCATGGCGTCGGTGACGAGGGCGACCCGGGAGGCGCCGGCGGTGCCGTAGGCGAGGTCGAGCACGGAGGGGTGGAGGTGGACGCCGTCGTTGATGAGTTCGACGGTGACCC
>NZ_JBIVGI010000042.1:0-64669 GCF_044748625.1 Kitasatospora sp. NPDC089913
ATGCTCCGCATGGACTCTCTCCTCGGCGCCGCCGATGCACGCACCCCAACGCCGCCCCGCCCGCCCTTCGGGCGGACGGCGGGGGTTTGAAGACAACCCCTAGGCGCGCCGGATCACGATGTCCCCGACCTGGGTGCGGGCCTTGACCTGGACGGTCTCCCCGCCCCCGGTGGGCGCGCCCGAGGAGTCCAGCGCGTTCCGGACCGAGCCGACCCCGGTGTGCACGTCGAGCCAGGCGGCGGTGCCCTCGGCGATGCCGACCTCGACGGTGCCGACGGCGGTCTCCAGCGCGGCGCGGCCCCGGACGAGTTCGCCGATCCGCAGACTGCCGTTGGCCGACCGGAGGTCGGCCCCGGCCAGCGCGGTGCCGACGGTGACGGCGCCGTTGGCCGCCACGGCCCGCAGATCTCCGCCGACCTCCCCGACGACGGTCTCGCCGTTGAGGTTGTCGACCTTCAGCGCGCCCCCGACGGTGCCGATCTCTATCCGGCCGGAGGCCGCCACCTCGGCGTTCCCGTCGGCCCGCCCCAGCCGGACCTCGCCGAGCTCGTTCCTCAGCTCGGCGGCCGCCGCCTCCTCGACCCGGATCCGGCCGACCGAGGTCCTGATCCGGCAGTCGCCGTAGACGCCCTCCAGCGAGAAGTCGCCCATCGGCGCGTCGGCGTCCACCGAGGAGCCGACCGGGATCTCGACGGTGATGTCGACCGATCCGGTCCTCCCGAAGATCCCGCGCTTCTTCGGGACCTTGACGAGCAGCGCGCCGTCGGCGCAGGAGACCGTGGCCTGCTCGGCCAGCCGGACGTCCAGCGCGGCGCCGGGGTCGGTCGGGCGGACCTCGACCAGGGTGTCGGTGCGCTTGGCGGCCGTGATCCGGACCGCGCCGATGTCGAACCGCAGGGTGGCGCGGATCGGGCCCGGGGTGTCGAAAGAAGGCATGGCTGTTCCGTCCTCGTGGCTCTGTGCTGCGTTTCCGCAGGTGAAAGGGGTTACTGACGGATGTTCGAGAGGTGGGGCCGACTGCCGACGGAGCCGGTGGTCAGCGGACCCAGCCCGTGAAGCCCTGACCGACCCCGCGGCCGGCCCTCGGCCCGGGCCCGGCGGGCGCGGCCGGCTCCAGCGCGGCGGCGACGGCCCGGACCAGCCAGGCGTTGACGGAGAGGCCCTCCTGTCCGGCGGCCTCCTCGACCCGGGCCTTGAGGTGACCGGGCAGCCGGAAGTTGATCCGGGCGGTGGTGCCGTCCTCGCCCTCCCCGCCCGCACCGGGCGGCGCCACCGGTGGCACCATCGGCGGCGCCACCGGCCCGGGCCCGGCCGGCCCCGCCTCGTGGAACGGCCCCGGCCCGTGGAACGAGTCGGCGCCCGGCGGCACGGTGACCACGAACTCCGGGTCGAGCCCGCGCAGCCGGACGTCCACCGATCCGGGGGCCAGCTCCCTGGTCACCTCCCCCATCGCGGCGGAGAGGGCGTTCAGCAGCGTGAGCCGGGCGGCCGACTCCAGCGGCAGGGTCAGGCGCTCGGCCAGAGCGCGCGCTTCGTCCCCGCCCGCACCCGCGGCCACCGCGAGCTCGTGCCGGAGGTTGTCGACGTACGGCGTGAGGTCCATGCCAGAAGAATGGCACACCCGTGGCGCCATGTCGAGCGATTTGGCGCCACGACGTGGTGCCACTCGAACGAGTGAATGGCGCCACGCCCGGCCGGCGACCCGCACCGGAAACGCCGAAGGCCCCGCCGGCAACCGCCGACGGGGCCCCGCAGCCACGGGAGCCGCAGCTCAGACCTGGCGCCACCGGGCCAGGTGGGCGTCGATCTCCCCGGCCAGCCGGGCCTTGCCGGTGGCATCCAGGAAGGACGCGTCCACCGCGTTCTTCGCCAGCGCGGCCACCCCGGCCTCGTCCAGACCGAGCAGTCGCGCCGCGACCGCGTACTCGGTGTTGAGGTCGGTGCCGAACATCGGCGGGTCGTCGCTGTTGACGGTCACCAGCAGTCCGGCGTCGACCATCCGCTTGATCGGGTGGTCCTCGATCCGCTCCACCGCCCGGGTGGCGATGTTGGAGGTGGGGCAGACCTCCAGCGGGATCCGGTGCTCGCCCAGGTGGTCCAGCAGCGCCGGGTCCGCGACCGCCTGGGTGCCGTGGCCGATCCGCTCGGCACCGAGCACCCGCAGCGCGTCCCAGACCGTCTCCGGCCCGGTGGTCTCCCCCGCGTGCGGGACGCTGCGCAGGCCGGCCGCCCGGGCCCGGTCGAAGTAGGGCTTGAACTGCGGGCGCGGGACGCCGATCTCCGGGCCGCCGAGGCCGAAGCTGACCAGGCCCTCGGGCGCCAGGTCGACGGCGAGCCGGGCGGTCTCCTCCGCGGCCGCGAGACCGGCCTCGCCGGGGATGTCGAAGCACCAGCGGAGCACCACCCCGAGCTCCTTCTCGGCGCGGTGGCGGGCGTCCTCGATGGCCTCCATGAAGGCGACGTCGGGGATGCCCCGGCTGACCGAGGAGTACGGGGTGACGGTCAGCTCGGCGTAGCGGATGTTCTGCCGCGCCATGTCCTCGGCCACGCCGTAGGTGAGGGCGCGGACGTCCTCGGCGTCCCGGACCAGGTCCACGACGCTCAGGTAGACCTCGATGAAGTGCGCGAAGTCGGTGAAGGTGAAGTACTCGGCGAGGGCCGCCGGGTCGAGGGGCACCTTGGTCCGGGACCGGTGCCGGGCGGCCAGTTCGGCCACCACCCGGGGCGAGGCCGATCCGACGTGGTGGACGTGCAGTTCCGCCTTCGGCATCGCGGCGATGAACGCCTCGATGGAGCGGTCCGCGGACTCCGCGGGGGTGCTGCTGGGGGTTCCGATCCGACTTCCGTCCGGCTGGACCACGGTGGTGCCCTTTCTTCCTCTGCCTCGACGAGCCGCCGCGCCGCGCGCACTTCTACGCGCGTACGAGGTGGTGCTGGCAAGGATAGAGGCGGGCGGTGCGGCGGGGACGGCGGGCACACCCCCGTGCCGCCCGCCGTCCCCGCCGTCCCGCCCGCCACCGCGTCTCGCTCCGCGGGCGGATCTGCGCCCCGGTGGGCCGCCGTGCCGCGGAACCTGCTGGCACCACTGTGGCGCACGCCGCCGGGACCGCCGGACCGTTTTCGGCCGTCCCACCGCGTCCCCGGCCACCGCTGGCGATATTTCCGCAGGTCAGAGCCTCGATAAGGGTGGTGTCTCAAGCTTCGGTTGGAGACACCGGCGCTGTCTCAGCCGCCGAACGCGACCGCCACCGAGTGGATCAGCAGCCCGGCCAGCGCACCGACCACGGTGCCGTTGATCCGGATGAACTGGAGGTCCCGGCCGACGTTGGCCTCGATCTTGCGCGAGGCGTCGTCCGCGTCCCAGCCCGCCACCGTCTCGGAGATCAGCGAGGTGATCTCGGTGCGGTAGGTGCTGACCAGGTACTGGGCGGCGTCCTGCAGCCAGCCGTCCGCCTTGGCCTGGAGCTTGGGATCGGTGGCCAGGCGCGCACCGAAGGTCCGCACGCCCTCGCGGATGCGCCGGCGCAGCTCGCTGTCCTCGTCCTCGGCGGCGTTCAGCACCAGCGAGCGGACGGCCGCCCAGGTGGAGGCGATCAGCTCCTGCACCTCGGGCCGGGCGAGCAGCTCGCCCTTGGCCCGCTCGACCCGGGCGATGGTCTCCGGGTCGGTCTGCAGCTCGGTGGCGAAGTCGGCGAGGAAGTTGTCGATCGCGCCGCGCGCCGGGTGCTCCTGGTCGTCCCTGATGTCGGTGACGAACCGCATCAGCTCCTTGTAGACGCGCTCGCCGACCTGGTGGTCGAGGAACTTCGGGGTCCAGCCGGGGGTCTTCTGGGTGACCCGCTGGACCACCTCGGCGTGGTTCTCGGCCAGCCAGTCGTGCGCCCGGACCGCGACCAGGTCGACCACCCCGTGGTGGCCGCCGTCCGCGACCACCTTGCCGAGCATCCGGCCGGCCGGCTCGGCGACCGAGGTGGCGGCGGCCCGCCGGGTCACCGCCTCGGCGACGACCGCCTGCACGTCGTCGTCGCGGAGCACCGCCAGCACGCCGCGCAGCGCCGCCGAGGCCTCCTTGGTGACCCGTTCGGCGCTGCCGGGCGCGGCCAGCCACTCGCCCAGCCGGCGGGCGATGCCGAGCGCGGCGAGCCGTTCGCGCACCACCTGGCCGGAGAGGAAGTTCTCGCCGACGAAGTCGCCCAGCGACCGGCCGAAAGAGTCCTTCTTGGTCGGGATGATGGCGGTGTGCGGGATGGGCAGGCCGAAGGGGCGCCGGAACAGCGCGGTCACCGCGAACCAGTCGGCCAGCGCGCCGACCATGCCGGCCTCGGCGGCGGCCGCCAGGTAGCCGGCCCAGGCACCCGCGCCGGCCGCCTTCGCCCAGGTGGCCAGGGCGAACACCAGGGTCGCGAGGGCCAGCAGGCCGGTCGCGATGGCCTTCATCCGGCGGACGCCGCGTCTCTTCTCCTCGTCGGCCGCGGTGAACCGCATCCCGGGGCCGGTCCCGCTCAAGGCTTCGTCGCTCACCCCGCCAGTCTGCCCGTTGCCCGGCGCGAACGGACGGCGCGTCCGGTGGTCGCGCGCCGGTCGACCGCCACGCCCGCCCGCGCGGGGCGGTACGGCCGGACGGGAGCCGGACCTCAGGCGCCCCCGAGCACGATCCGGCGCACCCCCGGCACGCCCGCCCAGCGCTCGGGATCGGTGCACCGCCGACCGTCCAGCAGCACCCTGACGCCCGGCAGGTCGGCCGGGGCCAGGTCCCGGTACTCCGGGTGGTCCGCCTGCAGCACCGCCGCCGCCACCGGCTCGCCCCCGTACGGGGGCAGTCCCAGCGCCGTCAGTTCCTCCGCCGGGTACAGCGGGTCGGCCACGTACGGCCGGGCACCCGCCGCCCGCACCGCCTCCACCAGCGGGAACACCCCGGAGTAGGCGGTCTCCTTGACCCCGCCCCGGTACGCGGCGCCGAGCACCAGCACGCCCTGCCCGGCGATCCCGCCCTCCAGCGCGCCGTCCAGCACCCCGACCGCGTAGGCCGGCATCTCCAGGTTGGCCGCCCGGGCCGCGCGGACCACCGTCGCCGAGGGGTCGTTCCACAGGTAGAGCCGCGGGTAGACCGGGATGCAGTGCCCGCCGACCGCCACGCCCGGCCGGTGCAGATGGCTGAACGGCTGCGAGTTGCAGGCGTCGGCGACCGCGGCGAAGTCCACCCCGATCCGGTCCGCGTACCGGGCGAACTGATTGGCCAGCGCGATGTTGACGTCCCGGTAGGTGGTCTCGGCGAGCTTGGCGAACTCCGCCGCCTCGGCGGACTCCAGCTCCCACACCCCGTTCGGCCGGCCCCGCGCCGCCAGTTCGGGGCGCGGGTCGAAGTCCAGCACCGCCCGGTAGAACTCGGCGCCGCGCCGGGTGGCGGCCGGGTCGGTGCCGCCCACCAGCTTGGGGTACCGGCGCAGGTCGGCGAAGACCCGGCCGGTGCGGACCCGCTCAGGACTGAAGACCAGCGCGAAGTCCCGGCCCGGGGTCAGTCCGGAGCCCGCCGCCAGGCGGGGCGCCCACCGGCCCCGGGTGACACCCACCGGCAGGGTGGTCTCGTAGCTGACCAGCGTGCCCCGGCGCAGCCCGGCCGCGACCGCGTCGGTCGCGGCGTCGAGCAGGGTGAAGTCGGGCGTACCGTCGGCGGCGGTGACCAGCGGCACGACCAGGACGACCGCCTCGGCCCCGGCGACGGCGGCCGAGGTGTCGGTGGTGGCGCGCAGCCGGCCCTCGGCGACCACCCGCTTGAGCGCCTCGTCCAGTCCGGCCTCGCGGGGGAACGGCGGCCGGCCCTGGTTGACCGCCTCGACCACCGGCGGCGCGACGTCGGCACCGGTCACCCGGTGGCCCTTGGCGGCGAACTGGACCGCGAGCGGCAGTCCGAGCTTGCCCAGGCCCACCACACAGATGTCGAGCGGGATCATCGCCGTCCCCCGTTCCGGCCGTCGGCGGCCACCGCGTCGGCGAGCCGGCGCCAGGCCGGGTAGCCGCGCAGCCGGCGGCGCACCTGGGCGGGCACCGCGCCGCGCCAGAGCTGCTGCACCAGCGTGGGCGGCCTCGGCCCGGTCTCCCCGCCCGCCTCCGGGTCCACCGGCGCCGGCGCCGCCGGCCCCTCCTCGCCGAGCAGGAACAGCTCGTCCGCGAGCGCCGCCGCGCCGTCCCGGAACACCGGGTAGGCCGCGTACCGCCGCCGGACCCCGTCCGCCCCGGTCTCGGACACCTCCGGCGGTGCGCCGTGCTCCGCCTCGTACGCGATCAGCTCGCGCAGTTCCGCGTACCGGCCGGTGGCGGCCAGCTCCAGCCTGACCCGGTCGGGCACCGCGAGCCGGTGGTACACCTCGCGGGCGCCGAACTGCCGGACGAGTTCGCCGACGCCTTCGCAGACCTGGTCCCGCAGCCCGGCGTCGAGGGCGAGCAGGCCCTCCTGGAGCAGCTGCGGCACCTCCCAGCCGAAGTGCCGCGCCCTGATCGCGTCCAGCTGGGCGCCGGGCGCGGCCAGTTCGGCGGCCACCCACTGCACGGCCGCGACCCCGCGGACCCGGTCCAGCGCGCCGGCCCGCTGGGTGACGTTGCCCCGGTCCTCGCGCAGCACCAGGAAGTAGTGGTCGTAGTCGGCGAGGACGGAGATCCGGCGGGCCCGCAGGCAGGCGGCGAGGGTGAAGGGCTGGTCGGAGTAGACCTTCAGCTCCTCCTTGCGCGCCAGGTTGTGCCGCCTGATCAGGTCGAGCCGGAACAGCTTGGTGTCGGCGAGCGCCCAGGCCAGCGCGGAGTCCTCGAAGCCGACCGAGGCGGCGGTGGCGTCGAAGATGCCCTGCGGCACCAGCCGGCCGTTCACCCCGACCTGCTTGGGGATCAGGACGTCCGACCCCCACGCGTCCGCGGAGTCGACCATCCGTGCCAGGGCCTCGTCGCCGAGCCAGTCGTCGGCGCCGAGGAAGAGCACGTAGCGGCCGCGGGCGAGCGCCAGACCCCGGTTGGTCGGTGCGGCCGGGCCGCCGGAGTTGGCCTGGTGGACGACCTGGAACAGCCCGGGGTGCCGGGCCGCGTAGCCGTCGAGCAGGTCGCCGCCGCCGTCCGTGGAGCCGTCGTCGACCGCGACCACCTCCATGCGCGCGTGCCCGATGGTCTGCCGGACCAGGGAGTCCAGACAGGCGGTCAGGTACGGCATGGTGTTGTAGACCGCGATCACCACGGTCACGTCGGGTACGGTCATCGGGCGCTGCCCTCCGGTGCGCGGGTCGCCGAGCGGTCGCCGCCCGGCGGCGCGCCGTCCGCGGAACGGAGCGGGCGGCACGGCGCCGGGCGATGCAAGGTCAACTCGGCGGCACGCCGCGGGGTCACGTCCACCACTCGCACGAGCGAGGCGGGCCGAACGCCCGGCCGGGCGGCGAACGCCCGGCCGGACGACGGTCCGGCCCCTCCGCACGGCAGGTCGCCCGGCCGGGCGGCGGGGCCCGGAGCCAGGCGGCCCCTCAGCCGATCGCGACCTCGGCGTACATCCGGGCGATCACGTCCTCGATCGCCGGCTCCCGCACCGACAGGTCGACCAGCGGGTAGCGGGCGGCGACGGCCGCCACCACCGGGGCCGCGCTCTCCTGCGCCGGGAAGGCCAGCCACTGGCGCGGGCCCTCCACCCGGACCACCCGGGCGCCGGGCACCTCGATCGGCGGGTGGCTCCCGGCCAGGTCGACGACCAGGGTCCGCTCGCTGTCGCCCGCCGCGTGCAGGGCCTCGAGACCGCCGTCGTGGACCACCCGGCCGTGGTCGATCACCATGACCCGGTCGCACAGCTGCTCGATGTCGGTGAGGTCGTGGGTGGTGAGCAGCACCGTGGTGCCGAGGTCGCGGTTGACCTCGCGCAGGAACTCCCGCACCTTGGCCTTGCTGACCACGTCCAGGCCGATGGTGGGCTCGTCGAGGTACAGCACCCGCGGGTCGTGCAGCAGCGCGGCGGCGAGGTCGCCGCGCATCCGCTGGCCGAGCGAGAGCTGGCGGACGGGTGTGTCGAGCAGCGCGCCGAGGTCGAGCAGTTCGACGCAGCGGTCCAGGTTGGCGCGATATCGGTGCTCGGGGATCCGGTAGAGCCGGCGGGCCAGTTCGTAGGAGTCGCGCAGCGGGAGGTCCCACCAGAGTGTGGTGCGCTGACCGAAGACGACGCCGATCCGGCGGGCCAGGGCGACCCGTTCCCGGGCCGGGTCGACACCGGCGACGCGCAGCCGTCCGGCGGTGGGGACGAGGATGCCGGTCAGCATCTTGACGGTGGTGGACTTGCCGGCGCCGTTCGGGCCGATGTAGCCGACGCACTCGCCGGCCTCGACGGTGAAGCTCAGCCCGTCGACGGCGCGCACCTCGCGCTTCTGCCGCCGCAGCCGGCCGGCCCTGGTGCGCACGGTGAAGGTGCGGCGGACGTCCTCGAGTTCGATCAGTGCCATGGTGTTTCCTCAGGTGTCGGGGGTGGGGGACCGGGCGCCGGGGTCAGCCGCCGGCGCCGCGGTAGGCGCGCAGCCCGGCGCGCCAGGCCAGGCCGGCGGCGGCCAGGGCGAGCACGGCCGCGAGCGGGGAGGCGAACTGGAAGGCGGCGGGCAGGCCGAGCGGATCGGGCCGGTCGAGGATCCGCAGCGCCGGCAGCCAGTTGACGAAGGCCAGCGGGATGCCGAACACGGTGCCGGCGACGAGCTCCTTGGCGAAGACCGTCGGCGGGTACTGCAGCACGGTGGCGCCGCCGTAGGTGAAGGAGTTCTGGAGCTCCTTGGCCTCGCCCCACCAGAACTGGAGGCTGGCGAAGCCGATGAACACCGCGGCGAAGATCAGCGTGCCGCAGACCACCAGGACCGGCAGCAGCAGTACCCGGTCCCAGGTCCAGTGGACGTCCAGCACGGTCAGCGACCAGAGCAGCACGCCCACCGCCTGGACGGGCCGGCCGAGCCGGCGCAGCGAGAACCGCTCGGCGCACAGCTGGGCGAGCGCGGGCGCGGGCCGGACGAGCATGATGTCCAGCGTGCCGGTGCGGATCCGCTCGCCCAGGGCGTCGATCGAGCCGACGAAGAGGTTCGCCAGGCCGAGGGCCAGCGCCGAGGTGCCGTAGAGGAAGCCGAGTTCGGGCAGGGTCCAGCCGCCGAGGGTGTCGGTGTGGCGGAACATCAGGACCACCACGACGAAGTCGAGGAAGGTCACCACGACGTTGGCGCAGAGCATCATCACGAACGACGCCCGGTAGGACATGAGCGCCCTGGTCCACATCGCGGCGGCGAGCCACCAGGAGCGCACCGCCCAGGCCGTCCGGGTCGCGGCGGACTCGCGGGTGACGGCGGGGAGCGGTGCCCGGGTCACGAGGATCGGGTCAGCCACCCTGGACCACCACCTTGCGGGTCGCCAGCAGCTGGACCAGCCGGCCGGCCGCGAGCAGCACGACGGCCCAGCCCAGCTGGAAGCCGAGCGCGCCGAACAGGCCGGGGCCGGTGGCGCGCTCCAGGAAGACGTCGGTGGGCACCTTCACCAGCGCCGCCCAGGGCAGCAGCGGGGCGAGGTCGCCGAGCAGACCGGGGAAGAGCGCGAGCGGCAGCAGCATCCCGGAGAAGAACATCGACACCACCAGGGTCACCGAGCGCACCCCCTCGGAGTCCTGCAGCCAGAAGCCGGTGAGCGAGACGAGGAAGCGCACCCCGAAGCTGACCACCACCGCGAGCAGGGTGGCGAGCAGGAAGAACACCCAGGTCAGCGGGTTCTCGGGGAGCCGGACCCGGAAGACCAGGGAGCCGACCAGCATCGGTGGCACACCCCGGGCGAGCAGGTGGAAGGCGGCCCGGCCGAGGTCGGTGGCCAGCCACCAGCCCTGGAAGTCCACCGGGCGGTAGAGGTCGACGGCGATGTCGCCGCTGCGGAAGCGCTCCTGGACGTCGTCCTGGAAGCCGCCGCCCATGACGGCGACGGTGACCAGCAGGCCCTGGCTGACCCAGATGTAGGTGACGGCGGTGACCTCGTCGTAGCCGCCGAGTCCGGGGCGGGAGTGCCAGAGGGCGAGGAAGGTGGAGGCGAGGATGAAGCCGAAGACGGTGTTGGTGAAGGCCCCGGCGAGGCTGGCGGCCCGGTAGGTGGAGAAGCGCCGGAACGCGCCCCGGACGACGGCCGCGTAGAGGCCCAGGGCTGCGGGGAGGTCCGCCGCGGCCCTGCCCGGGGCGGCGACCGGGCGCGGCGGACACGGGGGCGCGGAGGTGTTGCCGACGGGATCAGGAGGATGGAGCCCAGCGTTCTGCATATTGTCTCCTTATCGACAAAGAGCGGCGCAGGGAGACCCCTGGCCGCGAGGACGCATGCCGGACCGGCCCCGACCACCGCACCCGGGGGGTACCGGGCCTGGCGGGCGGAGCTGCGACGGACCGGAGTCCGAAGTGGCCGCGCTATGTCGTTAGCACCTTTCACCGTAGCGCCGGACAGTCCGGTGCGCACCCGGTTTTCCCCCGGCCGCCCGGCCCCGCCCCACCACCTGATCGACGGTCAAATAGCACATAATCTCGGCATGACCTTGAGCACCGGCCGCCGTGCCAGAAGGGACGCCCGCCGCGAGGCGCGCCGCGCCCTGCCGCTGCTGCGGCGGCTGCTGCCCACCTGGCGGATCTGCCTCGGCACCGTGTTCGGCGCCCTGCTGATCGCCGTCGGCGCCTTCGCCGTGCTCTACGTCATCGTCCCGCTGCCCGACCCCAACGCCCAGGCCGTCGCCCAGAGCAACATCTACCTCTACGCCGACGGCGTCACCGAGATCGCCCGCACCGGGACCGTCAACCGCACCGACGTCGGCATCGAGAAGATCCCCGTCAGCACCCGGCAGGCCGTCGTCTCCGCCGAGGACCGCACCTTCTACCAGAACCGCGGCATCGACCTGAAGGGCATGGTCCGGGCCGGCTGGAACACCCTGACCGGCCAGGGCATGCAGGGCGGCTCCACCATCACCCAGCAGTACGTCAAGAACTACTACCTCACCCAGAGCCGGACCATCGAACGCAAGGGCCGCGAACTCCTGATCGCCCTCAAGGTCGACCAGCAGCGCGACAAGAACGAGATCCTCGCCGGCTACCTCAACACCAGCTACTTCGGCCGCGGCGCCTACGGCATCCAGAGCGCCGCCCGCGCCTACTACGGCACCGACGTCTCCGAACTCACCCTCGCGCAGAGCGCCTACCTCGCCGCCCTGCTCCAGGCCCCCAGCGCCTACGACGTGAAGACCGCCACCCCCGCCAACCGCGAACGCGCCCTCGCCCGCTGGCAGTACACCCTCGACGGCATGGTCCAGCTCGGCTTCATCAGTGCCACCGAACGCGCCGACACCGCCTTCCCCGACCCGATCGACCCGCAGCCCGCCACCGGCCTGGCCGGCCAGGCCGGCTACCTGGTCGGCGTCGCCGACGACTACCTGGTCACCAACCGCATCCTCGACTCCGCCACCCTCAAGGCCGGCGGCTGGCGCATCACCACCACCTTCGACCAGGACAAGCAGGACGCCTTCGCCCGCGCCGTCCACGAGGAACTCACCACCGAACTCGACCCCGCCGCCCGGCCCGCCACCGACACCGACGTCCGCGTCGCCGGCGCCTCCGTCGAACCCGCCACCGGCCGCGTCGTCGCCGTCTACGGCGGCCCCGACTACGCCAGACAGCCCTACAACGACGCACTGCGCCAGGACAACCAGATCGGCTCCACCTTCAAACCGATCGACCTCGCCGCCGGCCTCGCCTCCCACCGCGGCAGCAGCTCCGACGGCCTCCCGATCAGCACCGAGACCCACTACGACGGCACCAGCGAACGCCCCGTCACCGACGGCCCCACCCCGTACGCGCCGCCCAACGAGGACGACATCGACTACGGCTCCATCACCCTGCGCCAGGCCATGGTCAAGTCCGTCAACTCGGTGTACGCGCAGGAGGGGGTGGACGCCGGCCTCGCCCACGTCCGGGAGACCGCCGTCCGGCTCGGCATCCCCGCCGACGTGCCCGGCATGGACCCGGCCAACACCTCGATGACCCTCGGCACCGCCACCCCCAGCGCCCTCGACCTGGCCGGCGTCTACGCCGCCCTCGCCAACCACGGCGAGGCACACCGCCCCTGGTCGGTCGCCGGACTGGAACGGGTCAACCCCGGCCCCGGGCAACTCGACGTACCGGACCTGCCCGAACAGCCCGCCACCACCGCCCTCGACCGCGGCACCGCCGACGCCGTCACCGACGTCCTGCGCGACGTCATCGGCCCGCACGGCACCGGCGCCGCCGCCCAGGACCTCGGACGCCCCGCCGCCGGAAAGACCGGCACCACCGACGCCAACCTCTCCGCCTGGTTCGCCGGCTACACCCCCGAACTCGCCACCACCGTCGGACTCTTCCGGGAGAACCCGAAGACCCACGCCAAGGAACCGCTGGCCGGCACCGCCGGCTACGCCCGGATCAACGGCGGCGCCTTCCCCACCCGGATCTGGACCAGCTACATGGGCGACGCCCTGGACGGCACCGCCGTCGGGTCCTTCGACCTCCAGCCCACCGAGGCCGTCAAGTGGCCCGTCGTCGCCGCCCCGAGCACCACCCCGAGCACCACCGCGCCGGCCTCGGCCTCCCCGACCGCCACCCCCGCCCCGTCACCCCCGGCCGGAGGCGCCGGAGGCACCGGCGGCGCGCCGGTCCCCGCCGCCCCGGCCCCGACAGCCCCCCGCCGGCCCACCGCCACCACCGGCCCCGACAGCACCGCACCGGACCCGGTCATCACCATCGTCACGCCCGAACCCCCCACCCCGGCGCCGCCCACCCGGCCCGAACCCACCCGGACGCAGCCCTCCCCCACCGCCAAACCCACCGCCACCCGCCCCACCACCGAACCGGGCACCACCTCCCCCACCGGAGCCCCGGAACCCACCCGCTCCCCCGCACCGCCGCCCACCGGCGCCACCAAACCCCCCAGCACCAGCAGACCCCCGGCCACCGCCGACCCGGCCGGCCCACCGCCCGCCTGAACCGCCCCCGCCCGCAGCCCCCCGGCTCCCACCGGCTCGGACTCAGGCCACCAGCTCCCGCTCCAACGGCGTCCGAAACCTCGGCGTCACCCGCACCTCCCCCAACCAGCCCACCAACCGCTCCGCCTCCACCCCGACCGCCGCCACCGCCTCCGCCCCCACGTCCCCGAACAGCCGCCACACCACCTCACCGTCCGCCCGCTGCGCCCAGCCGCCGACCACCCGGCCGCACCACCACACCGTCGGCCCGGCGTTCCCCGCCCGGTCGAACAGGGCCGGCACGTCCTCCGGCCGCAGGTACCAGTCCCGCCCCCGCCAGCCCATCACCGCCGGATCCAGCCCCGGCAACAACGCCGCCCACGGCTCCGGCTCCGCCACCTCCCCCTCGTCCCCCGGCAGCACCAGCCCCACCGTGCCGCCCGCCGCACCGCCGGCCGCACCCCCCGGCAGCGCCACCTCCACCGCCCCCACGTCGGCCAGCGCCCGCCGGACGTCCCCCAGCGTCCAGCCCGTCCACCACTTCACGTCCTCGACCGTCCCCGGCCCGTACCGCGCCAGCCAGCGCCGCACCACCTCCGCCTTCGCCTCCCGCGCCGGCACCTCCGGCCACTGCTCCACCGGCGCCCACGGATAGCTGCTGCTCAACCACGACCCGCGCGGCCGCGACCGCCGCACATGCCCGTCCGAGGCCAGCAGCCGCAACAACCGGCTCCCCACACTCTGCTTCGCCTCGTACGGCTTGCCCGCCGCCATCAGCATGGTCTCCCGCAGCGCCGGCACCTCCGCGCCCAGCTCCGCCGTGGTCGCCTCCCCGCGCGCCGCGAGCACCGCCAGCACCGCCCGCTCGGTCTCCGCCAACCGCGCCTCGCTCCACCCCTCCGCGAACTCCCCCAGGTGCTTCAGCAGCGTCGCCCGCTCCTTCACCGCGATCGGCCGGGCCGCCCCCGCGCTCACGTACGGCGCGAACTCCTCGGTCACCGCGAACAGCGTCCGCCGCATCGACAGCAGCTTCACCAGCGAGACGTCCTCGTACAGCGCCCGCTCCACCTCCGCCGCCGACGGCTCCCGCAACCGCGCGCACGCCGACAGGTACACCGTCGCCGGATCGGAGGCGTGCAGGCCGACGACCGCGTCCGCCGCCCCCTCCACCCGCGCGACCCGCGCGGACGGCGCCAGCAGCAGCCGCCGCCCCAGCCGCGCCCGCCGCTGCCCGTCACCGATCCGCACCGGCCCACCACTCGTCATGCGCGGATCCTACGACCCGTCACCGACACTCCCCGGCAACGGATCCGACCGGCGCGAAGTGGTCTTGACCGCACACCGCCGACCCGCGCGACACTGGGACCGCCCTGAGCGTCCACCGTCGCCACCGGCCGCGAGGCCACCACCGAGGAGTACTCGTGAACCGTCCCTCCGCGCTACGGCTGCGCGCCGCCGCAGCCCTCGTCGCCCCCGCCCTGCTGCTCGGCGGAGCCGGCACGGCCCTGGCCGCCCCGGCCGCGACGGCCCCGGCCGCGACCGCCCCCGCCCGGACCACCGCCGCGTTCGAGACGGCGGTCTTCGTCGGCACCGCCTGGAGCTCCACCCCCGACGGCGCGATCTACAGCGCCTCCGAAGCGGCCTACCGGAAGGCCGTCGCGGCCTTCTGGTGGCGCAACGAATGCGTCGTCGGCGACACCAGCCTCACCCGGGACCTCGGCTTCTTCCAGGGCACGGCCAACCTGTACTGCCGGCGCTGACCGGCCGCCGTCCCGCCGCGGCGCGCCCCGGTGGGACGGCACCCCGCGGCCGCGGGGTGGGCTCAGGTGTTCGGCGACAGGACGAAGAGCGGGAACACCCGGCGCTGCGGCACCTCGCCGATCTCCTCCATCGCCGCCCGGATCTCCCGCAGATGGCCGACCGTCAGCTGCAACGGCACCTCGTGCGGCTGAAAGGTGTACCGGATCGGGTAGTCCACCCCCGGATCCGTACTCATCTCGACGTGGCAGCCCAGCACATGGCCGACCCGCCGCCCCTCGCAGAACTCCACCAGCCGCCCGATCGAGCGCCCGAACGCCGCCCAGTCCTGGATGTAGAGCCGGCCGGGGTAGACCGTGTCACCGGTGAGCAGGAACCCGGTCCACGCGTCGAAGAACGTCACCGCCGCCTCGTGGTGCCCCGGGGTCGCCAGACACTCCAGCACCCGGCCGCCGAGATCGACCCGCGCCACCGCGTCCGGGTCCGCGTCGAAGCCGAGGAACGCCCACGCGCTCGCCCTGTCCGCCCCCACCAGCCGGGTGTCCGGACGCCCCTCGAACTGCCCGTCCCCCGCCACGTGGTCCCCGTGCGCGTGGGTGTGCAGCACCAGCAGCTCGTACCCGTCCCGCGGGTTGCGCTCCAGCCACTCGCCGAGGAGGCCGTCGACGGTCTCCCGCAGCGGGAAGAACTCCGCCGACGCGGTCGCCCCGGTGTCGATCAGCACCGCCCGCTCGTTGCCGAACAGCAGGAACAGGAACGGCGCCTCGTAGTTGACCGCCATGTTCTGCCGCAGGATCACGGTGTGCTCGTCGTACCGGTGGACCTGGATGTCCGGATCGGTGTTGTGCTTCGCCGACTCCGAACCGTGGATCCACCGCACCCCGTCCAGCCCCCGCACCCCCGCGGCGGTCCCGCCGAAGTCGATCGAAGAGCCGTTCCCGCCCATGGCCGTCCCCCTTGCTCCGTCTTGCTCCGCGCACGCCGCCACCTGCGGCCCGTCCCGCTCGGGGACGCTACCACCGCGCCGCGACGCCCCCGGGGCCCGGGGAAACGGCGGCGGGCCGCCGCGCCCACGGCACGGCGGCCCGCCGGGGACCCGCGGTCAGCGGCTCACAGGTACAGCCCGGTCGACCCCTCGGTGTCGCCGAAGCGCATCGCCGCCACGGCGTGCAGATCACGCTCCCGCAGCAGCACGTAGGTGGCGCCGCGGACCTCGACCTCCAGCTTGTCCTCCGGGTCGTAGAGCACCCGGTCACCGGGCTCCACGGAGCGCACGCTCTGGCCGACGGCGACCGCCTCGGCCCAGGCGCAGCGCTTGGAGATCTCGGCCGTGGCCGGGATGAGGATGCCGCCGGTGGAGCGGCGCTCGCCCTCCCCGGCCTCGGTCCGCACCAGCACGCGGTCGTGCAGCATCTTGATCGGCAGCTTCTCGCCCAACCGGTCGTGGCGCCGCTCGTCGGCCTCGGCGGGGAGGGACTGCTGGGTGGGTTCGTCGTTCGTGCTCACGACCCCGAAGGTACCGCCCCCGGGCGTGGCGCGTGACGCCAGCCCGGGCCGCGGACGGCCGGGCCGGGGGCGGCACGTGCGGCCGGGCGCCCCGACGAACGGGCGCCCGACGTCGTCCGGGCCCGGACGACGTCGGGCCGGGCACCAGGTGCCCGGCCCAAGACGTGCCGCCGCGGATCAGCCCTTGCGGCGCTTGCGCGCGGAGGCGACCAGCAGCACCAGACCGACACCGACCAGCGCGGCCGGGACGATCCGCTCCTTGCGCGGCTGCCCCTTCTCGTCCACGAACTGCGCCCGGGCCTGCTCGACCAGCCCGCTCGCGGCCACGTACGCCCGGCCCGCCTTCTCCTCGACCGTGGCCACGGCCTTCGCCTTGACCTGGGCGGAGATGGTGGTCGGATGCACCCGCACGGCGAGCTCGTCCAGGGTCGCCGCCAGCTGGGTGCGGGTACGGGTGATGTCCGCCTCGATCTGGGCGGTCGTCCGCGCCGACTTGTCCGTAGTGCTCGCCTCGCCCACTCGGGCCACCCCATTCACTGATGTTGTCCTGTGCGACTGACCCAGTGTGTCAGCTGCCACCCGGGCCCGCGCGGCCCCACCCACCATCAGGGGTAAGTTTGCCGTGGTACGACTGCCCGCCCAGCACCAGGAGAAACCCCGTGAGTGAGCGTCTCCAGCCCGGTGACACCGCGCCCGCCTTCACCCTGCCCGACGCCGACGGCAACGACGTGTCCCTGGCCGGCCACCTCGGCCGCAAGGTGATCGTCTACTTCTACCCGGCCGCGCTCACCCCCGGCTGCACCAAGCAGGCCTGCGACTTCACCGACAACCTCGAGGTCTTCGCCGGCGCCGGCTACGACGTCATCGGCATCTCGCCGGACAAGCCGGAGAAGCTCGGCAAGTTCCGCGAGGCCGAGGACCTCAAGGTCACCCTGCTCTCCGACCCGGAGAAGAAGGTGCTGGAGGCCTACGGCGCGTTCGGCGAGAAGAAGCTCTACGGCAAGACCGTCACCGGCGTGATCCGGTCGACCGTGGTCGTGGACGAGCAGGGCAAGGTCGAGCACGCGCTGTACAACGTGAAGGCGACCGGCCACGTGGCCAAGCTGCTGCGCGACCTCAAGGTCGAGGCGGCCTGACCCGGGGCCTCCCCCGGCCCGGCCCGGACCTGACCCGGGGCTTTCCCCGGGGCTTCCCCCGGACGACGCAGCGGTGGCGGCGCACCCCCCGACCGGGTGCACCGCCACCGCCGTCTCTCACCTCAGGCGACCGCTGTCATCAGCAGGCGCCGAGGTCGCTCCAGACACCCCAGGCGCCGCTGGCGCTCGGGTCGTCGCCCTTGGTCCACCACTTGTTCTGGTAGTAGTGGCCCTTCCAGGAGACCTTGGTCGTGGTGGCGTAGGTGGTGCCCGCGTCCCAGCTCGGCGCACCCGCGCAACCGGCCGGCGGCGTCGTCGGCGGAGTGGTCGGCGGGGTCGTGGGAGGCGTGGTCGGCGGGGTGGTCGGAGGCGTGGTCGGCGGCGTCGTGGGAGGCGTCGTCGGCGGGGTCGTGGGAGGCGTGGTCGGCGGAGTGGTCGGAGGCGTCGTACCGCCGTCCACCGCGCCGCGGGTCAGGTCGCCCTTGAGCCCGTACAGCGTGCCGGCCACGTTGACCGTCCAGTTGGACGGCGTCGACACCGGCAGGTAGTAGACGAAGTCCAGGTCGACCGAGGCCCCCGGGGCCAGCGACTGCCAGCCCGGCAGCTTGACCGACACCCGGTTGTAGTTGCCCTTCAGACCGCCCACGTTCGGACCGGTGTGGTCCTGCTTGATCACCGTCAGACCGAAGCCGGACTGGTCCTTGGCGTTGCCCGGGGCCGAGTTGCCGTAGTCGAACTGGAACTCGGTGCCGCCCGGCAGGGTCAGCGTCGAGTTGTTGACGATGTGGATCTTCGGGTTGATCGGGTAGTTCGAGTCACCCAGCGCGAAGTTGGTGAACGACACGTCGACCGGCAGCGTCTGCTGCGGCAGCGCCGTCGTCGAACGGATCGCCCCGTACGGCGAGGCCGCCTTGAACTTGTCGTACATCAGCGAGGTCAGGGTGCTGCCGGGCACGTACTGGCCCTTGCCGCCGTTCGCGGCCGCGTCCCACTTGTAGTCGCCCGCGAGCTCCCAGATCATCGCGCCACCGGCGCCCTGGTTGACGATGTAGTCGGCCTTGGCACCGACCGACTGCTCGTCCTCGGTCGACAGGAAGACCTTCTTGGTGTCGTTCCACAGCCACGGCGCCACCAGGGTGGAGCTGTAGTTGCGCACGTAGCTGCCCTGCAGCGCGGTGTCCTTGACCCCGTACTTGGACAGGTAGTCGGGCAGGACGCCCTTCTCGAGGTTCTTCGCGTGCCACATCGGGTTCGACCCGGCCGGGGACTCCTTGCCCGCGTCGTCCTTGTCGTTCCAGATGTTGTCGATACCGACCGCGCCGTCACCGCAGGAGGTCAGGCCGGCCCCGACCGGGCAGGTCGTCGCCGCGGCGGTTCCCCAGAGGCCGTTGGTGCCGCCCTGGACGTTCTTGAAGCCGCGGGTGTAGTACGGCAGGCCGACATTGACCCGGCCGCCCGGCATCGAACCGCGGAAGTAGTGGTACGACCAGTCCGCGTTGAGGTACCCGATCCCGCCGTACTGGCCGGTGCCGTAGACGTTGGCCGCCGCCAGCTCGCCGTCCTTGCCGTCGTCGAACAGCGAGGCGTTCGGGCCGACGTACTTGTTCCAGGCGCCGTGCAGGTCGTACGACATGATGTTGACGTAGTCCAGGTACTTCGCGACCTGGAAGGTCTCCATGCCGCGCAGCAGGTAGCCGGACGACGGGGCCGCGACCGACAGCAGATAGTGCTTGCCGTCGGCGGCACCCGCCCGGTCCAGCTGCTCGCGCAGGGTCTTCATCAGGGCGGCGTAGCCCTTGGCCAGCGAACCCCGCTTGCTGTTGGCGAGCTGCCAGTCCAGCGGGTTGCCGGCGTCCTTCATCGAGGTCGGGTACTCGTAGTCGATGTCGACGCCGTTGAACCCGTACTTCTTGATGAAGTCGACGGACGACGCGGCGAAGGCGTCGATGCCCGCCTGGTTGACGCTGCCGTCCGGGTTGACGGTCATCGAGTAGAAGCCACCGGTGTTGACGCGCTTGCCGTCGTCACCGAAGTAGCCGCCCGTCTCCGTCCAACCGCCCACCGAGATGAGGGTCTTGACGTTCGGGTACTGCTTCTTGTACTTGGTCAGCAGGTTGAAGTGCCCCTTGTAGGGCAGCGACGGGTCGAGCTCCGCACCGGGCACGCCGGGGAACGAGATGCCGGTGGCCTCGTTCTTGTCGTTGTCGGTGCCGACGGACAGCTTGTTGTCCGGACCGACGTGGCCGAAGGCGTAGTTGAGGTGGGTGACCTTGTCCCACGGGATGTCGCTGACCAGGTACGGCGGCGTGCCGTCCTTGCCGGTGCGCCAGCCGGTGAAGTACCCGATGATGCGGCGCTGGTGGTCGGCGCCCATCTTCTCGCGGCCGTTGGTGTCGTAGACGCTGCAGTACGGGACGTCGACGCCGGGCGTGGCGTAGAGGCCGTCGGGACGACAGGCGGCATTGTCGACGGTGGCGGACGCCTGGGAGGGCGCCGCGCCCAGCGTGGCCATCAGCAGGCCGGCCATCGTGGCCGCGGCCAGCGAGGCCAGGCCGGCGCGGGCCGCCGGGCTCTTGGACCGACGGGCAGCGGTGGGACGCCGCTCCGCCGTGGATCGGATCAACACTCGGTCCTCCGGGCAGAGTGTCGGCGCGTGCCTGTGGGGGAGCACGCACGTGGGGGAAAGCAGATTGGCGCTGAAGCTATGTGGTCTGAACCACATAGGTCAATAGGTCTGTACCAATTGGTAATCAATTCCCCAACCCCGCCGCTCGAACGGCCGGTTGTCGACGGTCATCCGCGGCCGCCCACGACACCCCGCCGCCCGCCTCCCCCCACCCCGCCCGACCCCTCGACCGCCGGACCGTAACCGAACCGGCCCACGATCGTTCGCATGCGTGGGGGACGGGCGCACACCAGCCCGAAGGGGGAGCACCATGCCGACCGAATACACCCGCGAGCTGCTCACGGAGAGGGCCGCGGCCGCGACGTCGCTCGACGAGATGCTCGTCGCGCTGGACAGGGAGCCGAACAAGGACCGCCGCAAGTACCTGCGGCGCAAGCTGACGGAGTACGCCATCGACACCTCGCACTTCCGCCCCGGCGGGAGCGTCTACACGCGCGAGCTCCTCCAGGAGGCCGTCGATGTCTCGCACAGCGTCGCCGGGGTGGTGCGCCACCTCCACCTCCGGCAGGCCGGCGGCACGCAGGCCCACATCGGGCGGCGGATCAAGGCGCTCGGCATCGACACCTCGCACTTCACCGGGCAGGCCCACCACCGCGGCAAGCACTCGACCAAACGGCTCTCCCCCGAGCAGATCCTGGTCCAGCGACCGCCGGAGGCCAAACGGCTGCCCGGCGCCCGGATCCGCGCCGCGCTGGCCGAACTCGGCCGGCCGGAGCTCTGCGAGGGGTGCGGCACCGGCCCCGAGTGGCAGGGGCGTCCGATGACCCTGGAGGTCGACCACATCAACGGGGACTGGTCCGACAACCGGCCGGACAACCTGCGCCTTCTGTGCCCGAACTGCCATGCCGTCACCGACACTTACTGCGGCCGCAACAGGAAGCGCCGAACGGAGCCGGCCCGGTGCGGCGCCCAGGGCGGCCCGCGCCCCGGAATGACGGTGTCCCCGCACCGCACGACCCCCTAGACTGAAGGCCGTGCGGCCTTGGCGTAACTGGCAGCCGCGTGGGTTTTAGGTGCCCATGGGAGAAATCTCGTGAGGGTTCGAGTCCCTCAGGCCGCACTGGGCTTCGAAACGAAGGCCCGCCCGGAGTGATCTCCGGGCGGGCCTTCATCGTTCACGGGGTTCCGGATCAGCCGATCAGGTCCTTCACCACCGGGGCGAGGGCGCGGAAGGCCTGGCCGCGGTGGCTGATGGCGTTCTTCTCCGCCGGGGTGAGTTCGGCGCAGGTGCGGGTCTCACCGAGGGGCTGGAGGATCGGGTCGTAGCCGAAGCCGCCGTCGCCCGCCGGGGCGGTGCGCAGGGTGCCGAGCAGGCGGCCCTCGACGACGCGCTCGGTGCCGTCCGGCAGGGCGAGGGCGGCGGCGCAGAAGAAGTGGGCGCCGCGGTGCTCGGGGGCGATGTCGGAGAGCTGGGCGAGCAGCAGGTCGAGGTTGGCGCGGTCGTCGCCGTGCTTGCCGGACCAGCGGGCGGAGAGGATGCCGGGGGCGCCGCCCAGGACGTCGACGCAGAGGCCGGAGTCGTCGGCGACGGCGGGCAGTCCGGTGGCTCGGGCCAGGGCGTGCGCCTTGAGCAGGGCGTTCTCGGCGAAGGTGATGCCGGTCTCGGGGACGTCGGGGATCTCCGGGTAGGCGTCGGCGCCGACCAGTTCGACGTCCAGGCCGGCGTCGCCGAGGATGTCGCGGAGTTCGGCGACCTTGTGCTGGTTGCGGGTGGCGAGGATGAGTCGGGTGGTCATGGATCCACCCTAAACGGACAGTGCCCGTGAGGCCTCGTCAGCCGGTGCAGACCTTGGTGAGGTTTGAGGCGGCGTTGCCGAGCGGCTTGAAGTCCGGGACCTGCTTGTTGTTGACGGCCTGCTGGACCTTGTCGACCTGGGTGTTGAGGTCGTTGATGGCCTGGACGACGTCGGTGTCCTTGGAGTTCTTGCCGAGCTGGTCGAGGTCGTTCTTGAGCTTCTGCAGTGCCTGCCCGGCGGCGGCCGAGTCGTTGCTCGCGTTGCTGTAGGCGTTGCTGACCTCGTTGATGTCCCCGGTGATCTTGACGGCGGTGTTGCCGCAGTCGAGCGCCTTCTGGGCCGCGGAGCAACTGACCGCGCTGAGGGGGAGGATGGCGATCAGGCCGGCCACGGCGAGCATGGTGGGGCGGGCAATGCTCTGGGGCATCCGGTCCTCCTGGGTGCGCGGGTATCCGGAAGGGAAGGACGCGCGCTGAGGGGTGCGCGGTTCCCGCAACGGGGTGCTGCGGGAACCGTACGGGCTCCGGACCCGGCGTGTACAGCGGCCTGGTCCGGAGCCCGGGGGATTTCGCGGAACCGCAACGGAACCGGTATACGGGCACGCCGGCGCCGGGTTCTCCGGGCCGGCGTCAGCCCTCCAGCTCGCCGAGGACCTTGCGCTGGACCTCGTCGAGTTCGGCGCAGCCGAGGGTGCCGAGGTCGAGCAGCCGGTCGAGCAGGGCGCGGTCGAAGGGGGCGCCCTCGGCGGTGCCCTGGACCTCGACGAAGCGGCCGTCGGAGGTGCAGACGATGTTCATGTCGGTCTCGGCGCGGACGTCCTCCTCGTAGCGGAGGTCGAGCATGGGGGTGCCGTCGATGATGCCGACGCTGACGGCGCTGACGCCGCCGGTGATCGGCTTGCCCTTGGCGCGGAGCAGCTTGCGCTCGCGGGCCCAGCCGACGGCGTCGACGAGGGCGACGTAGGCGCCGGTGATGGCGGCGGTGCGGGTGCCGCCGTCGGCCTGGAGGACGTCGCAGTCGAGGACGATGGTGTTCTCGGCGAGGGCGCGGTGGTCGACGACGGCGCGCAGCGAGCGGCCGATGAGGCGGCTGATCTCGTGGGTGCGGCCGCCGAGGCGGCCCTTGACGGATTCGCGGTCGCCGCGGGTGTTGGTGGCGCGCGGGAGCATGGAGTACTCGGCGGTGACCCAGCCTTCGCCGCTGCCCTTGCGCCAGCGGGGGACGCCCTCGGTGACGCTGGCGGTGCACAGCACCTTGGTGTCGCCGTAGGAGATGAGGACGGAGCCTTCGGCGTGCTTGCTCCAGCCCCGTTCGATGGTGACGGGGCGGAGCTGGTCGGGGGTGCGGCCGTCGATGCGTGACATAGGCACCGAGCGTAGTCGGTTGTGGGGGGCGTCCTGGCGTGCCGCGGCCCGCCGACCGGTGGGGTCGGCGGGCCGGGGTGGCACGGAGCCGGGGCGGCGCGGG
Source organism: Kitasatospora sp. NPDC089913 (assembly GCF_044748625.1). Classification (NCBI taxonomy): domain Bacteria; kingdom Bacillati; phylum Actinomycetota; class Actinomycetes; order Kitasatosporales; family Streptomycetaceae; genus Kitasatospora; species Kitasatospora sp. NPDC089913. The sequence continues at coordinate 23,287 of NZ_JBIVGI010000042.1, forward strand.
CGCGGAGGCCGGGGCCGGGGCGGCGCGGGCGCCGGGTGGAGCGAGCCGGTGGGCTCAGCTCACATCATGTCCTCGATGTCGGCGGCGATCGGGTCGGCGTCGGTGCCGATGACGACCTGGATCGCGGTGCCCATCTTGACGACGCCGTGGGCGCCGGCGGCCTTCAGCGCGGCCTCGTCGACGAGGGAGGCGTCCTTGACCTCGGTGCGAAGGCGGGTGATGCAGCCCTCGACCTCTTCGATGTTGTCGATGCCGCCGAGACCGGCGACGATCTTCTCAGCCTTGCTGGCCATTGCTTTCTCCCTCTGTCTCGGCTCGTCGGCTGCTCTGCCGGGTGCCGTCCTGCGCGGTGACCTCGGTCGCGGGTGACGCGTGGTCAGTGGTCGGTCGTGCCGTGGCGTGCTGTCGGAGCAGCGCGACCAGCATGACGTGATCCGGACCGATATGTCACGTTAGTCCACTTTTGGCCCACTTCGACGCGCATACCCCTGGCCGGCACCCGAGGATGACGAGCAGCGGGACCGGTTGCCCGGTGCGCGGACTGCGTCCCAAAGTGGTCTACACCAATATATGTGTACTCCGATGAACGCAGGAAGGGCCCCGGGTGTTCCCGGTCCACGCCCGAGGTCCCGCCGGGGACCACCGGACGGCAACCGCACTCGGAGGGCGAAGGATGAGTTCGGCAAGCGCCGCGGCGTCGCAGACCACGTGGTGGCACACCTTCTACGGCGGGCTCCAGAAGATGGGCCGCTCGCTCCAGCTCCCGGTGGCGGTGCTCCCGGCCGCCGGCATCCTCAACCGGCTCGGGCAGCCCGACGTCTTCGGCAAGGACGGCCTGGGCTGGGACAACGTCGCCAAGGTCTTCGCCGCGGCGGGCGGCGCGCTGCTGGACTCCTCGCTCGGTCTGCCGATGCTGTTCTGCATCGGTGTCGCGATCGGCATGGCGAAGAAGGCCGACGGCTCGACCGCGCTCGCCGCGGTGGTCGGCTTCCTCGTGTTCTACCGGGTGCTGCACGCCTTCCCCGAGCACTGCAAGCCGCCGACGGTACTGGTCAGCGACCAGTGCGTGGACTACACCTCGGCGAAGGCGGCCGCCGCGACCTACCAGAACCCCGGGGTGCTGGGCGGCATCCTGATCGGCCTGCTGTCGGCCTGGCTCTGGGTGCGCTTCCACCGCACCCGGCTGGTCGACTGGCTGGGCTTCTTCAACGGCCGCCGCCTGGTGCCGATGATCACCGCCCTGGTCGGGATGGTCATGGCCTGTCTGGCGCTGTGGGTCTGGCCGCCGATCGGACGGGGCCTGAACGACTTCAGCCAGACCCTGGCCGACCTGGGCTCGGTCGGCGCGGGCATCTTCGGCGTGGCCAACCGGGCCCTGCTGCTGATCGGCATGCACCAGCTGCTGAACACCTTCGTCTGGTTCCAGTTCGGCGAGTTCACCAAGCCGGACGGCACGATCGTGCACGGCGACATCCCGCGCTTCCTGGGCGGGGACCCGACCGCCGGCCAGTTCCAGTCCGGCTTCTTCCCGATCATGATGTTCGCGCTGCCGGCGTGCGCGCTGGCCATCGCGCACGCGGCCAAGCCGCACCGGCGCAAGGAGATCTACGGCCTGATGGTCTCGCTGGGCCTGACCTCCTTCGTGACCGGCGTCACCGAGCCGATCGAGTACTCCTTCGCCTACATCGCCCCGGTGCTGTACGGGGTGCACGCCCTGCTGACCGGCGCCTCGATGGCGATCACCTGGGCGCTGGGAGTGCACGACGGCTTCAGCTTCTCGGCCGGCCTGATCGACTACGCGATCAACTGGAGCCTGGCCACCAAGCCCTGGCTGATCATCCTCATCGGCCTCTGCTTCGCCGCCGTGTACTACGCGCTCTTCCGCTTCATCATCGTGAAATTCGACCTGAAAACCCCGGGGCGGGAGGACGAGAGCGAGGTCGAGGACGTGACCAAGGCATAAACCGAGCGTCACCGCCGTCAATCCGAAAAGGCCCCCGGACCCTCGGTCCGGGGGCCTTCGGCATATCCGGTCCGGGCCGATGGTCCCGGTGCGGAACGCCGCACCGTCACCGGTGACGAGCCATCGGTGACCTGCCGCGCAGCCGCCGGGGCCATCGGCTTTTTGTTGCGCAATTAGCCAAAATGCCAATCACGGCGGGTAATCAAGATCGTTGATCCGCAAGTAGGTTTCGATTTCATAGCGCTTCCCACCAGCACCGCTTTCGAGGGTTCCGCACCCCCTCCACCCGTGCTACAAAACTGGTCTACACCACGTGTGGTGTAGACCAGTTCGCGGTTCGGCGCCCTGTGCACCTTCCCCCGACCGACCCGCCCTTGCCGTTAGGAACCCACCCCCATGAGTCAGTCTGCGCAGGCACCGGCGCCCGCCACGGCTCCGGCCACGCCAAGTGCCGCCAAGAAGTTCGGCCAGAACACGCTGCAGGGTCTCCAGAAGATCGGCCGCAGCCTCCAGCTGCCGGTCGCCGTGCTCCCCGCCGCCGGCATCCTGCTGCGCCTCGGCCAGGACGATGTCTTCGGCAAGGACGGCCTCGGCTGGGGGAAGGTCGCCACGGTGTTCGCCACCGCCGGTGACGCCGTCTTCGGCAACCTCGCGCTGCTCTTCTGCGTCGGCGTGGCGATCGGCTTCGCGAAGAAGGCCGACGGCTCGACCGCGCTGGCCGCCCTGGTCGGCTTCCTGGTCTACAAGAACGTGCTCACCGCGTTCCCGGTGGACGGCTCGATCACCGCCGCCCTGCCGAAGGGCAAGCCGCAGGACCCGGGCGTCTTCGGCGGCATCATCGTCGGCCTGCTCAGCGCCCTGATCTGGCAGAAGTACCACCGCACCAAGCTGGTCGACTGGCTCGGCTTCTTCAACGGCCGCCGCCTGGTCCCGATCCTGATGGCCTTCGTCGGCACCCTGCTCGGTGTCGTGTTCGGCCTGGTCTGGGGCCCGATCGGCACCGGCCTGACCAACGCGAGCGACTGGCTGACCGGCCTCGGCGCCGGTGGCGCCGGCATCTACGGTGTCGCCAACCGCATGCTGATCCCGGTCGGCATGCACCAGTTCCTGAACACCTTCTTCCAGCAGCAGGTCGGCAGCTTCACCGACGCCTCCGGCACCACCTGGACCGGCGACATCCCGCGCTTCTTCCACGGTGACCCGACCGCCGGCCAGTTCATGTCCGGCTTCTTCCCGATCATGATGTTCGGCCTGCCGGCCGCCGCCCTGGCGATCGCCTACTGCGCCCGGCCCGAGCGCCGCAAGGCCGTCCTCGGCATGATGATCTCGGTCGGCCTGACCAGCTTCGTGACCGGTGTCACCGAGCCGATCGAGTTCTCCTTCATGTTCATCGCCCCGGTGCTGTACGTGATCCACGCCCTCCTCACCGGCCTGTCGATGGCGGTCACCTGGGGCCTCGGCGTCCACGACGGCTTCGGCTTCTCGGCGGGTCTGATCGACTACCTGCTCAACTGGAACCTGGCCACCGACCCGTGGCTGATCATCCCGATCGGTCTCGTGTTCTCCGCGCTGTACTTCTTCCTCTTCCGGTTCGCGATCGTCAAGTTCGACATCAAGACCCCCGGCCGCGAGGACGACGACGAGGTCGAGGACGTCACCAAGGCCTGACGCCCGACGCCCGGAACCACCCGCACGCCGCTCACGGCCCCGCCCCGCCACCCGCTCCCCCGGGTGGCGGGGCGGGGCCGTTCGTGCGTCCGGCAGTCCGCCCGCCCGCCGGGACGGCGGTTGACGAACCGGCGAGAGCGCTGGTCAACTGGGACGGTGAACACCCCCGGCCCGCTGGTGACCCGCAGCCACATCGACTTCGGTCGCGTGTGGTCCGCGGCGTGTCGCGGCTGACCCGAGCGTTCCCCCCGCCGCCGCCCGGCTGACGTCCCGCCGCGCCCCGGCCGTTCCTCCCGCCTCCCACGCCCGCCCGTGACCAGGGCGCGCCGCCCCGTGCCCGTCCGCGCCCCGCCCGTCCCCGCCGCCGGGGCCCGGGCCGGTTCCGCGACCCGCGGCACGCACCGCTCCCGTACGAGGAAAGTCAAGGCCACCCATGCCACGCCAGCTGCACCTTTCCGCCGCCCTCGACAGCCCCGGCCGGTTCGACGCCGCCCACTTCACCGGTCTCGCCCGGCTCGCCGAACGCGCCACCCTCGACTTCGTCACCCTCGACGACTCCTACACCCCCGAACCCCGCCGCCTCGACGCGCTGGCGACCTTCGCCCGGCTCGCCCCGGTCACCCACGGCCTCGGCCTGGTCCCGACCGTCACCACCACCCACACCGAGCCGTTCCACACCTCGATCGCGGTCAACACCCTGGACTGGGTCAGCGAGGGCCGGGCCGGCTGGCTGGTCGGGGTCTCCGACACCGGGGCCGAGGCCAGGGCCTTCGGCCGCCGGGGCACCGCCCCCGCCGAGGAACTCTGGGCCGAGGCCGCCGACGCCGCCGACGCCGCCTCCCGGCTCTGGGACAGCTGGGAGGACGACGCGGAGATCCGCGACACCGCCACCGGCCGCTTCGTCGACCGCGCCAAGCTGCACCACATCGACTTCGAGGGCCCGTACTTCTCGGTCCGGGGGCCGTCCATCACCCCCCGCCCGCCGCAGGGCCGCCCGGTGATCGCGGTCACCGTCGCCGCCGCCGACCTCGCACCGGACGCCGGCCCCGGCGGCCGCGCCCGGGTGGCCACCGCCGCCCGGCACGCGGACGTCGTCCTGCTCGACGCCCCCGACCGGGCCGCCCGGCTGACCGCCGCCACCGAGCTGCGGCTGCGCGGCGGCGAGGCGCTGCGGATCCTGGCCCGGATCCCGGTCGCGCTCACCACCGCCGCCGCGACCGCCGACCTGCTCACCGAGGCCACCGAGGGCGGCGGCGGGGTCGACGGCTTCCACCTGGTGCCCGCCGACCCGGCCCGCGACCTCGCGGTGCTCGCCGACCACGTGGTGCCGGCCCTGCGCGAGCGCGGCCTGTTCCGCACCGGCTACACCGGCCGCACCCTGCGCGACCGGCTCGGCCTGGCCCGGCCCGCCAGCCGCTACGCGGCCACCGGCGGCGCCGGCGGCACCGACACCTCCGCCGCCGGAACGCCCGCCACCACCGCAACGTCCTCCCGCTCCGCCACCACCGGAACGTCCGCCCGCTCCGCCGCGACCCCCGAGGTGACCCGATGACGGACCGTCCGCTCAAGCAGATCCACCTCGCCGCGCACTTCCCCGGCGTCAACAACACCACGGTGTGGACCGATCCGGCCGCCGGCAGCCAGATCGCCTTCGAGTCCTTCCGCCACCTCGCCGCCACCGCCGAGCGCGGCCGGTTCGACTTCCTCTTCCTCGCCGAGGGCCTGCGGCTGCGCGAGGTCAAGGGCCGGATCCACGACCTGGACGTGCTGGGACGTCCCGAGTCGATCACCGTGCTGAACGCGCTCGCCGCCGTCACCACCCACCTGGGGCTGGCCGCGACCGTCAACGCCACCTTCAACGAGCCGTACGAACTGGCCCGCCGGTTCGCCTCGCTGGACCATCTCTCCGGCGGCCGCGCCGCCTGGAACGTGGTCACCTCCTCGGACGCCTTCACCGGTGAGAACTTCCGCCGCGGCGGCTACCTCGACCGCGCCGACCGCTACACCCGGGCCGCCGAATTCGTGCAGCTGGCAAGGGAGTTCTGGGACGCGGCGGGCACCGGCACGGTACGCCACCGGGGCCCGCAGTTCGACGTGGAGGGCACCCTCTCGCTGCCCCGGCCGCCGCAGGGCCACCCGGTGGTGATCCAGGCCGGGGACTCCGACGAGGGCCGCGAGTTCGCCGCCGCCACCGCCGACGTGATCTTCAGTCGGCACTCCACCCTGACCGCCGGGCAGGCCTTCCACGCCGACGTCAAGCGACGGCTCGCCGCGTACGGGCGCAAGCCCGACGAGCTGAAGATCATGCCGGGGGTGACCTGGGTGCTGGGCGACACCGAGGAGGAGGCCGTCGAACGGGCCGCCGCGATCCGCCGCGCCCAGGTGAGCCCGGCCACCACCGTCGCCTACCTGGAACAGGTCTGGGGCGTCGACCTCTCCGGCCACGACGTGGACGGCCCGCTGCCGGAGGCCGACCCGGTGCGCGACTCCGGGCTGGTCCAGGGACGCACCTCGCTCGGCGATCCGCTGGAGATCGCCGCCCAGTGGCGGGCGGTGGCCGCCGCGAAGGGGCTCAGCAGCCGCGAACTGGTGATCGAGGTGACCGGTCGGCAGTCCTTCGTCGGCACCCCGCGGAGCGTGGCCGAGCAGATCGACCGCCATGTGCAGAGCGACGCCGCGGACGGCTTCGTCCTCGTCCCCCACCTCACCCCGGGCGGGCTGGACGAGTTCGTGGACCGGGTGGTGCCGCTGCTCCAGGAGCGCGGGGTGTTCCGCACCGAGTACACCGGGACGACCCTGCGCGACCACCTCGGCCTGCCGGTCCCCGGCCGCCGCTGAGGCACCGTTCCCGGGCCGGGCTCGGAGCTCAGAGCTCGTAGACCGGGCCGGGCTCAGAGCTCGTAGACCGGGCCGGGCTCAGAGCTCGTAGACCGCGCCGGCCCGGGCGATCTCGACCGGCCCGGAGTAGGCGGCGGCCGCGTCCCGCCGGTTGAGCTCGGCGTCCGTCCACGGCGGGATGTGGGTGAGCACGAGCCGGCGGGCGCCGGCCGCGGTGGCGTGCTCACCCGCCTCGCGGCCGTTGAGGTGGACGGCCCGGTAGGTGTCCCGGCCGTCCAGGTAGGCGGCCTCGCAGAGGAAGAGGTCGGTGTCCCGGGCTAGCTCGACGAGTTCGGGGCTCTCCCCGGTGTCGCCGGAGTAGACCAGGCTGCGGCCGTCGTGCTCGAGCCGGAAGGCGAAGGCGTCGACGGGGTGGTTGACCTGGGCGACGTCGATCCGGAAGGGACCGAGGTCGAAGCGGCCCGGGGTGAGGGTGCGGAACTCGAACACCTCCTTCATCCCGGGGTTCTCCGGCATGTCGTAGGCGCGGGCCATCCGTTCGGCGGTGCCGGCCGGGCCGTGGACGGGCATCGGCGCGGGGCAGCCCTCGGCCCGGTAGTTGCGGGCGACCCAGTAGGCGCACAGGTCGATGCAGTGGTCCGCGTGCAGGTGGCTGAGCAGGATCGCGTCGACCTCGTAGATCGAGGTGTACTTCTGCAGGGCGCCGAGCGCGCCGTTGCCGAGGTCGAGCACGACCCGGTAGCCGTCGGCCTCCACGAGGTAGCTGGAGCACGGCGAGTCGGCCGACGGGAAGCTCCCCGAGCACCCCACCACGGTCAGTTTCATCCGAGCCCCTCCGCCCCGACACGTCCTGGCTGCCGCTGGTCATGACAGCGGGCCGGGAGTACCGGCCGGAGGCGCTGCCCTGCGCGTGTTGTCGAGAGTAAGGGCGGAGCGGCACTTTGCCCCCGTCTCCGTGCCGTGCTGTGGCTGGAATCACCAGAACGCCGGGGGGACGGGGGACGGACGGTGCGCCGGTGGTGGACCGGCGCCCGCCGGGGCGGCCCGGCGGCGGACGGCTCAGCGGTGGCCGGGGCGGCTCCGGGCCCAGGCGCGGACGGTCTCGGGGTACCAGCGCGGGTGGCCGCCGCCGTCGACCAGGTCGGGTTCGGGGAGCAGTCCGTGCCGCCGGTAGTTGCGGACGGTCTCCGGCTGGACGTTGATGTGACGGGCGATCTCGGCGTACGACCACAGGTCGGTACTGCGACTCACGGGCCACCTCCGCTGGTGCGTGGGGAGACGTTCGTGAGCAGCCTTTCCGCGCCGGGCGGCGGTCCCGCACCGGAACGGCCACCGTGGTCGTACCGTGACGAACCGGGAGCACGGTACGGACAAATCCCCGATCGTCACGATCGGGACGGTGGGGGTTTCAGGCCCAGAGCTGGCCCTGCAGCGCCTCGACGGCGGCCTCGGTGGACTCGGCGGTATAGATGCCGGTGGAGAGGTACTTCCAGCCACCGTCCGCGACCACGAAGACGATGTCGGCGCGCTCGCCGGCCCCGGCGGCCTTGCGGCCGACACCGATCGCCGCGTGCAGGATCGCGCCGGTGGACACGCCGGCGAAGATGCCCTCCTCCTGGAGGAGTTCGCGGGTGCGGCGGACGGCGTCGGCGGAGCCGACCGAGAAGCGGGTGGTCAGCACCTCGGCGTCGTACAGCTCCGGGACGAAGCCCTCGTCGAGGTTGCGCAGCCCGTAGACCAGGTCGTCGTAGCGCGGTTCGGCGGCGACGATCCGCACGCCGGGGACCTTCTCGCGCAGGAAGCGGCCGACGCCCATGAGGGTGCCGGTGGTGCCGAGTCCGGCCACGAAGTGGGTGACGGTGGGCAGGTCGGCGAGGATCTCGGGGCCGGTGGTGGCGTAGTGGGCGCCGGCGTTGTCGGGGTTGCCGTACTGGTAGAGCATGACCCAGTCGGGGTGCTCGGCGGCGATCTCCTTGGCCATCCGGACGGCGGTGTTGGAGCCGCCGGCGGCGGGCGAGGGGATGATCTCGGCGCCCCACATGCGGAGCAGTTCGCGCCGTTCCTCGCTGGTGTTCTCGGGCATGACGCAGACCATCCGGTAGCCCTTGAGCTTGGCCGCCATGGCGAGCGAGATGCCGGTGTTGCCGCTGGTGGGTTCGAGGATCGTGCAACCGGGGGTGAGCCGGCCGTCGGCCTCGGCGCGCTCGATCATGTGCAGCGCCGGGCGGTCCTTGACGGAGCCGGTGGGGTTGCGGTCCTCCAGCTTCGCCCACAGGGTGACCAGGCCGTCGGTGTTGCCGGGCACCGCGGCCGACAGCCGGGGCAGGCGGACCAGCGGGGTGTTGCCGACGGCTTCGAGCGGGCTGTCGTAACGCAAGGGGTCCTCCGGCGGCGGCGGTTCGGTCGGGTCCGGTCGGGCGGGGCCCGCCGCGGCCCGGGCGGAGCGCCGGGCCGGGGCGGGCGGGGTGTCAGCGGGCGCCGCCGGCGACGGCGGGCAGGATGGTGACGCTGTCGCCGTCGGCGAGGGCGGTGGAGATGCCCTCCAGGAAGCGCACGTCCTCGTCGTTCAGGTAGACGTTGACGAAGCGGCGCAGCTCGCCGCCGTCCAGCAGGCGGGCGGCGATGCCCGGGTGGCGGGCGTCGAGGTCCTGGAAGAGTTCCCCGAGGTTGCTGCCGGTGCCCTCGACGGCCTTGGCGCCGTCGGTGTAGGTGCGGAGGATGGTCGGGATGCGGACCTCGATGGCCATGGCTGCGCTCCTGTGCGAGTCGTGAGGTGGGTGGGCCGCAGCGGGCGCGGCAGGGCGTGACGGCCCGGGGCGGTGGGAACCGCGGGCGGGCCGGGACGGGCGGCTCAGCGCGAGCGCGCCGGCGTACCGGGACAGATCGCGCCGGCGTGCCGGCACAGGTCGATGTGCAGGCGCGCCACGAGGCGGGTGCCCGGGGCCTGGTTGCTCACATCGACGGAACGCATGGGCTCATCGTATAGATTCCCGGGCCCGCTCCTCCATGCCCGTCCCGGCATGCGGATGTTTTTGTCCCCCATGTCGAGATGTCCCGGGAACGGCGGCGGCCCGCCGACCACTCGCGGAGGTCGGCGGGCCTCGCCCAGGTGGGTGCGGGTCAGGCCTGATGGGCCTCGACGACCTGGACGTCTTCCTCCGTGATCACACCGTCCACGATGCGGAACGAGCGGAACTCGTACGGGTCCTCGGCGCCGTTGCCCTCGGCGGTGGAGACCAGGACGTAGTGGGCGTTCGGCTCGGAGGCGTAGCTCACGTCGGTGCGCGAGGGGTAGGCCTCGGTGGCGGTGTGGGAGTGGTAGACGATCACGGGTTCCTCGTCCCGGTCGTCCATCTCGCGGTAGAGCTTCAGCAGGTCGCCCGAGTCGAACTCGTAGAACGTGGGCGAGCGGGCGGCGTTGAGCATCGGGACGAACCGCTCGGGGCGGCCGCTGCCCTCCGGACCGGCGACCACACCGCAGGCCTCGTCCGGGTGGTCGGCGCGGGCGTGGGCGACGATCGCGTCGCGCAGTTCTCGGGTGATGGTCAGCATGGCGCCAGGATAGCCACGCCCCGGCGGGTCACCGCCGGGGCGTCCACGACGGCCGGGGGTGCCGTCTCAGTGGGTGTCGGCGCCGTCGCCGGCCGCGTGCAGGTGGTCGTGCGCGACGCCGTGCACCGCCTCGGGGCGGCGGCGCTTGAGCACCTGGTAGCCGACGACGAGCAGGACCGCCCAGACCGGGAAGACGTAGAGCGAGATCCGGTTGTCCGGGTCCAGGGCGATCAGCACGACCACCAGGACCAGGAAGGCGAGCGAGGCCCAGCTGCTCCAGACGCCGCCGGGCGCCTTGAAGCTGGGCGGCGGCAGGTGGCCGCCCTGCCAGGCCTTCCGGTAGCGGATCTGGCAGATGAGGATCATCGCCCAGGTCCAGAGGCCGCAGACGGTGGCGACCGAGGTGATGTATTCGAACGCGCGGGCCGGGACGACGGCGTTGAGGATCACGCCGAGGCCCATCAGCAGGCAGGAGAGGGTGATCGCGACGGACGGCGTGCGGTGGGAGTTGAGCTTGGTCAGCTTCCCGGGGGCCTGGCCGCGCAGCGCGAGGTCGCGCAGCATCCTGCCGGTGGAGTACATGCCGGAGTTGCAGGAGGAGAGCGCGGCGGTGAGCACCACGAAGTTGATGATGCCGGCCGCGGCGGGGATGCCGATCTTGCCGAAGGCGGCGACGAACGGGCTGACGCCGGGCTGGAACTCGGTCCACGGCACCAGCGAGAGGATGATGACCAGGGCGCCGATGTAGAACAGCGCGATGCGCCAGGGCAGGGTGTTGATGGCGCGCGGGAGGGTCTTCTGCGGATTCTCGCTCTCCCCCGCGGTGACGCCGACGAGTTCGACGCCCAGGTAGGCGAACATGACGATCTGCAGGGTCATCACGGTGGCGCCGATGCCCTTGGGGAAGAAGCCGCCGTTCTCCCACAGGTGGGTGATCGAGGCGGTGTCGCCGGCGTCGCTGAAGCCCAGGGTGAGGACGCCGATGCCGATCAGGATCATGCCGATGATGGCGGTGACCTTGACCATGGAGAACCAGAACTCGATCTCGCCGAAGAGCTTCACCGAGATCAGGTTGGCCCCGTAGAGGATCACCAGGAAGACCAGCGCGCTGAGCCACTGCGGGATGTCGGGGGCCCAGAAGCGGACGTAGACGGCCGCGGCGGTGGTCTCCGCCATGCCGGTGACCACCCAGAACAGCCAGTACGTCCAGCCGGTCACGTAACCGGCGAAGGGGCCGAGGAACTCCCGCGCGTACTCGGCGAAGCTGCCGGAGACCGGGCGGTAGGTGAGGAGTTCGCCGAGGGCCCGCATGATCGCGAAGATCACCACGCCGGCGACCGCGTAGGAGAGGATCAGGCTGGGGCCGGACTTGGAGATCGCGGTGCCGGCGCCGAGGAAGAGGCCGGTGCCGATCGCGCCGCCGATCGCGATCATCTGGATCTGGCGGCTGCCGAGTCCCCGCTCGTAGCCCTCCTCGTCCGGTTTCGCGTCGACGACCTCGTCGTAGAGCTTTTCGGCCATGGTGCACCGTCCTGGATGGGATCTCGTGGTGGGACTCGTGGGGGTGGGGAGCAGTCGTACCACGCCCGATCCGCACAGCGGTGTCCATCTGAGCGATATTTGAGCATGTCCCGATAGGGTTTCGCCCGTTTTGACCGGAAAAGCCCCGACCGCCCGTCCAGCATGCGGACGGGCGGTCGGGGCCTGTTCCGGGCCCGGGCGACCGTTCCCGGGACGCCCCGGCGACTCAGTCGGCCATCGCCTCCAGCAGCGACTCCTGCAGCGCGCCGAGCCACAGGTAGGCCATCACCAGCGGCTTGCGGTCGTCGCTGTCCGGCAGCTCGTAGAGGCCCTTCTCGTCCTCGTCGGTGACCTCCAGCCGCACCCCGAGGGTCAGCCGCAGGTCGTTGAGCGCGCCCAGCCAGTGCCGGCACCCGACGGTGTCGAGCTCGACCGTCCCGTCCCCGCCGCCCAGGCCGTCCAGGGTGCGCACCGTGTACAGCGCGTCCTCGCGCTTGCGGGTCCGCAGGTCCGGCTCGGTGTAGCGGCGGAACTCCCCGGCCGCCTCCCGGGACTCCGGGTCCACCGGTCCGGCGGGGTCCCCGTAGGCGTCGGGGAAGAGCCGCGCCAGCGCCGGGTCGGCGGGCGCCTCGGTCGGCCCCTCCGCGAACAGCGCCGCCAGCGGGTCACCGCCGTCCCCGCCCGGGCCCGGCCCGATCAGCTCCAGCATCTGCACTTCCAGCGAGCGCAGGATGGAGGCCTCCAGCTCGTCCAGCGCGAGCACCGCGCCCCCGCCACCGGCACTCTCGAACAACCCAGCCATCGGTATCGGTCAGCCCGTCTTCGTCTTCGTCGCCGTCATCGTCGCTGTTTCCGCCGCCGCCGTCGCCCCGACCGGCGCGGCGGCCTCAGTCGTGCTGCAGGGTGGCCCAGAGCCCGTAGCCGTGCATCGCCTGCACGTCGCGCTCCATCTCCTCGCGCGAGCCGCTGGAGACCACGGACCGGCCCTTGGTGTGCACCTCCATCATGAGCTTCCTGGCCTTGTCCTTCGGATAGCCGAAGTAGGCCTGGAAGACGTACTGGACGTAGCTCATCAGGTTGACCGGGTCGTTGTGCACGATGGTGACCCAGGGGGTGTCCGGTTCCGCCACCGGTACGCCCTCGACCTCCGGGCGCTCGATCTCCACGGGCGCGACACTCACCGCGGGGTCCCTCCTGTCGCCTGGCTCTCCAGGTGGCTCCCACCTGGCCGTCACGTGGTTTGCACGTGCCCCTTCAGCCCCATGCTGCCATCCGGGGGACCTCGGGGCGATTCCGCCCCCGGCCCCACGAGCCGCTCCCGAGCCCCTCCCCGGACCCTCCCCGGACGCCCGCGACGCGCCCGCCGACGATCCGCCCGCGAGAAATCGTCAATCTGACGCTAAGGGGTAGTAGCATCATCCTCATGGACGCCACTTCCGTGACTGCGGCCGGCTCGACCGCGCTGCTCACCGACCGCTACGAGCTCACCATGCTCCAGGCCGCCCTGCGCAGCGGGGCGGCGCACCGCCGCTCCGTCTTCGAGGTGTTCACCCGCAGGCTGCCCGCGGGCCGCCGCTACGGCGTGGTCGCGGGCACCGGCCGGGTCCTGGACGCCGTGGAGAGCTTCCGCTTCACCTCCGCCCAGCTCGACTGGCTCGCCGACCAGCGGATCGTCGACGAGGAGACCCTGCGCTTCCTCGCCGACTACCGGTTCACCGGCGACATCCACGGCTACCCCGAGGGCGAGGTCTACTTCCCCGGCTCCCCGCTGCTCACCGTCGAGGGCAGCTTCGCCGAGGGGGTGATCCTGGAGACGGTGATCCTCTCGATCCTCAACCACGATTCGGCGATCGCCGCCGCCGCGTCCCGGATGACCTCCGCGGCCGGCGGGCGTCCGGTGATCGAGATGGGCGCCCGGCGCGCCCACGAGCGGGCGGCCGTCACCGCCGCCCGCGCCGCCTACGTGGCCGGCTTCACCGCGACCTCCGACCTGGAGGCCGGTTTCGCCTACGGCATCCCGACCACCGGGACCGCGGCGCACGCCTTCACCCTCGTCCACGACAGCGAGCGGGACGCCTTCCGGGCGCAGATCGACTCGATGGGCCGGGGCACCACCCTGCTGGTCGACACCTACGACCTGCGGGAGGCCGTGCGCACCGCCGTCGAGGTGGCCGGCCCCGAGCTGGGCGCCGTGCGGATCGACTCCGGCGACCTCACCCTGCTCGCCCACCGGGTCCGGCGGCAGCTGGACGAGCTCGGTGCCACCGGCACCCGGATCATCGTCACCTCCGACCTCGACGAGTACGCGATCGCCGCCCTCGCCGCCGCCCCGGTGGACGGCTACGGCGTGGGCACCAGCCTGGTCACCGGCAGCGGGCACCCGACGTGCGCGATGGTCTACAAGCTGGTCGCCCGGGCGGCCGGCCCGGACGGGCCGCTGGAGCCGGTCGCCAAGCGTTCGGCCGGCGGCAAGACCAGCGTCGGCGGGCGCAAGTGGGCCGCCCGGCGGCCCGACGCGGACGGCGTCGCCGACGCCGAGGTGGTCGGCACCGGAACGGTCCCGGCCGAACTGGCCCCGCACCTGGTGCAGGTGCCGCTGGTCAAGGCCGGCGAGGTGGTCGGCCGGGAGCCGCTGGAGGCCGCGCGCGAGCGGCACGTCCGGGCCCGGGCGGCGCTGCCGCTGTCGGCGACCCAGCTGTCCAAGGGCGATCCCGTGCTGGCGACCGAGCTGCACGTGTGACGCCGGGACGGGCGGGGCGGGACGTACGGCGCCGGGACGGACGCGGCGGGACCGTTCCGGGCGGACGCCCGGCGGCACGGTTCCGCCCGACGGTTGCACGGTTCCCCGCGACGGTTCGTGGACGGGCCGAGGGGCCGGGCCCTCCCCGGGCCTTCCGCCCCCGGATGCCACTGCCTACAGTCGACCGTAGAGTTCCCCTCACACGGGCCTGAGGTCCCCTCACGCCCCCTCCCCACGTCCTCCGCAGGACCCCACCGGACCGAGGAATACCAGCCATGCACCGGGCACTGATCGTCGTCGACGTGCAGAACGACTTCTGCGAGGGCGGCAGCCTGGCCGTCGCGGGCGGGGCCGAGGTGGCCGCCGCGATCACCGACCTCATCGCCGAGTCCGCCCCCGGCTACCGGCACATCCTCGCCACCCGGGACAACCACATCGACCCGGGCGACCACTTCTCCGACCACCCCGACTTCGTGCACAGCTGGCCGGTGCACTGCGTCGCGGGCACCGAAGGGGTCGGCTTCCACCCGAACTTCGCGCCCTCCGTCACCTCCGGCGCGATCGAGGCGGTCTTCGACAAGGGCGCGTACGCCGCGGCCTACAGCGGCTTCGAGGGTCTGGACGAGAACGACCGCGGGCCCGCCGAGTGGCTGCGCGAGCGGCAGGTCACCGAGGTGGACGTGGTCGGCATCGCCACCGACCACTGCGTCAAGGCCACCGCTCTGGACGCGGTGCGGGCCGGGTTCACCACCCGGGTGCTGCTCGACCTCACCGCCGGGGTGGCCGCGCCGACCACCGCCGCCGCGCTGGACGAACTGCGGGCGGCCGGGGTGGAGCTGGTCGGCACCCCGATGGTCGGGGGCTGAGCCGGGCACCGTCCCGTCCGCGGGAGCACCCTCCGGGACCGTTCCGGCGACCCGGCCCTCCCGGCGACGGCTCCGGACTCCCGGGCGCTCACCGCTCGGTGACCAGCAGTTCCACCACGTCGGTGCCGCCCAGCCGGAACGCCTCCCGCAGCTCGGCGCCGACCGCGTCCGCGTCCTCGGCCAGCCGGGCGCCGGAGACGTACACCACCCGGACCCCGAGGTACTCCATCCGGTGCTGCCCGCCGCGCACCCAGGCCGCCTCGCCCTCGCTGACGCAGCGCAGCTCCGAGTCGACCTCGACCGCGACACCCGCCTGCGGCCAGTAGAGGTCCGGCACCGCGACGTAGGTGCCGCCGCGCATCCGCAGCTCCGGGGAGGTCAACGGCACCGGCAGCAGCCATTCGTCCACCAGTTCGCCGACCCGCTCCAGCACCCGGTCGCGTTCGGCGGCCAGCAGGCCGTCCAGCACGGCCCGCACCCGGGGGTCGGCGGTCAGCCCGGACTCGGCCAGCTCGGCGGCCAACTCCCCCACCGGGCAGCGGAGCTCGGGCCGGCGGACGGCCTCGCACAGCACCTCCCGGACCGGCGCGGGAGCGAACACCCCGGCGCCGGCGCCGGCCGTCCACTCGGCGGAGGTCCACTCGCGGAGCGCGTCGGCCACCGCCCTGGCGACCGGCGCGCAGGCCAGGCCGTGCACCGAGCGCGCCACCAACTCCCGCTCGGTGCGCCGGATCCGCACCTCCCCGGCGTCCTTCAGCCGGCGCTGGCGCGGCACCAGCACGTCCACCCCGGTGACCGCCGGCAGCCGGGGCACCGCGGCGAAGCCGTACAGGGCGAGCGCGGCCGGTCCGGTGATCACCGCCCCCTCCCGGCTCCCCTCCTCCCTGCCGTTCTGCGCCGCGTACAGCAGCGCGGCCCACATCCGCTGCTCCGGCGAGGGCTCGCCGGACTGCATCAGATAGACCCGGGGCAGCAGCCGCTGCCAGGGCCCGCCGCGGCGGCAGTGCTCGCTGACGACCCGGGACGGCACGCCCCTGGCGCGCAGCTGACCGGCGGTGAGGACGTTCTGCTGACGGCGCGCCAGCTCCTCCAGGGAGGGCGGCGGCGTGGGAATCCGGTAGTTCATGCCGACACCATCCCCAACGCTCCGGAGCCTTTCCCGGCCGCCTGACGCACTGTTACCCAACCGTCGCGAAACCGGGACCAGCCCGCACTAAAGTCCTCATACCCTCACCCATTCGGAGGAATGGGTGATCATCGTCTTGTCATACTCGATCACTCTCGATCGACCACCTGGCCGTCTGACCGTGCGTGACCAAGCACATACGGCAAAGTCACCTCCGGACGTCACTCCAGCCCGCCGGATTGCCTACCCTTAGTACATGTCACGTGACGAGACCGCCGGCCTCCGCGCGGCCCAGCTCCGCCTCGGACGCCTGCCCGGATACGTCCGCCGGCCGGACCCGGCCCGCCGCAGCGGCGCACAGGGCCATACTTACAAGAAGGGCTGGGAGGTCCGCTTCACCGCGCGCAGCGAAGCGGAGATAGCCGAGATCCGCGACCTCGTGGTCGCCGCCGGATTCGCGCCCGCCCGCCCCTTCTTCAAGGGCCATCAACTGATTCAGCCCGTCTACGGAATGGCAGCCGTCCAGGCCTATCTGGCGGCTAGACAGGCGGCCGAGGAACAGTCGGCGCGCACCGCGCCCGCGCGGGCCCGAGGGGGTTCCGGGGCGGCGCGGCTGCGAGCCGCCGCCAGGGCCGCGCACGAGGCCGCCGAGAGCACCGCGCACGAGCTGCGCGAGCTCCGGGAGGACCCCGGCCGCGAAGCCGCGGAGCATCCCGCACCGGAGGCCGACACACCGGAGACCGACGCGGCGGACGCACCGGGCACCGGCGCACCGGGCACCGGCCCGCGGGGCGGCGCCGCGACGGGACGCGGGACCGCGGACCACGGCACGGCCGACGTCCGCCCCGAGGACCTCCGGGGCCGGGAGCACGAACGGCAACGGCTCGCCGTGGCCGAGGAAGTGGCCCGCACCGCAGGGGCCGCGGCTGCGGCGGCCGCGCGGCGCGCCCGCCGCCGGGCCGCGGAGGCCTTTCCCGCCCAACTCGCCCGGGGCACCGCACCGGACGACCTGACCGCTCCGACGAAGACCCGCAACATCACCTGACAGTTCGTCAACTCTCTGCTCGTACACGGCGATCCGCCGACGAAGGGCCGGGCACGCGGGACGCGTGCGACGGGGCCGGCCCCCCACCCCACCCGCTCCGGAACCGCGCCGCCAGGCCGCTGCCCGCGTCATCGCCGCAGCCCGGCCCGGCCCACCCAGCGCGCGAGCGGTGGTGCGCCCGGTGGTGCGGGCGCGGCTTCGCGCCGCAGGCGTGGACGGGAACCGCCGGACCGCTTACGGTGGCACATCACACCCCCCGCGGTGGCGCACCGACCGATCCGCCACCACGGCCGTGCCACCCCGCTGACCGGCCACGAAGCACCGCACCCCAGCCTCTGACACCACTGCGCAGCACTCCACGCCCCTCCGCCACCGCCGTACCGCACGCCGGCCTCCACCCGGCCACCGCCGGAACCGGCCGCACGGCGACTCCTTCCGGGCATTCCATCCGATTGGTAACCCAGCGCACCGAGCGCCTACCGTAGAGTGAGCACAGATGATCGACCGTCAGATGCCCATCTCACTTGCCGAGAAGCCGAGATGACCCAACGTCACGACAGCACCGCCGAGCCACCCCCGGGGCCCGGCGAACCACCGGCCGTACCGCTGGAGTTCGCGGCATTCTGCGAGCTGCACCGGCCGCGGTACCTCAGCTACGCCCGGGTCTGGCTGCCCGACCCGGACCGGGCGACCGCGGCCGTCCAACAGGCCTTCGCCGAAATCGCCGTCGAGTGGCGTGAGTTGCTGGGGAGCTCGAATCCCACCGCGCACGCCTGGCAGATCCTGCGCACCACCGTCGACGAGCACACCCGGCAGAACGGCCTGCCCTCCGGCCGCCCTGCCGCCCAGGACCGCCCCGGCCGCGCCGCCGACGACGACCTCGCGATCCTGCACTACGTGGTCGGTCTCGCCGCGCCCGAGATCGCCGACGTCGTCGGCACCGACACCGCCAGCGTGGCCGGCCGGCTCCGCCGCACCATGCTGCGCGAGGCCTCCGGCTGGTGAGCCGCCGCCGGGCCCGACCCGGCCCGCACCGGCCCGCCCTGGCCCGCTCACGGGCCCGCCACGGGCGCCCGCGCTCAGACCCGCTCGCCCGTCACGTCGTACAGGTGGTGGACCGGGTCGTGGATCAGATAGCGGGCGAACGACTCCACCGTGAACCGCGCCCCGTCGGAGCGGTTGCCGGTCCGCGCCCACCGCGCGCCCGTCACCCCCTCGAACGCCGCCGCCAGCGCCTCCGCGGCCGCCGCCAGCTCCGCCGCCACCACGTCCGGCCGCTGCTCGCCGTAGCGCTCGGCGACCGCCGTCGCGTCCTGGTCCCAGTTCGCGAACAGCGGGTCGTCCTGGTCCAGCATCAGGTCCAGCCGGACCAGGAACAGCCGGAAGACGTCGCGGACGTGGCACGCGTATTCGAGGTCCGACCAGATCTCCGGACGCGGACGCCGGCGCAGCGCCTCCGGGTCGCCGCCCAGCACCGCCGTCCAGCCGGCCGCGTTCGCCCGGACCATCCCGGCCACGTCCTCCCGCACCACGGCGCCCGCGTCCAGGCCGCAGTCGGCACAGGGTTCCTCCAGCACCCAGGTCCAGTCCTTGGTGTCGGGGACGATCGCGTCGGCGGGGGCGAGGGGATCGGGCCCGGGCGCGGGCGAGAGCTCGGACTCGGGCGCGGTGTGCTCGGAATTGGTCATGCGCCCAGGATGGCCGCGCCCCACCGCCCCCACCAGCGGCGTCAGCGCCAGCGGTCACCGAAATCCTGCCAGCCCTACCGCTCCGCGAGCCCGGAGGCCTCCCGGGCGGCGAGCAGTTCCGCCAGATTCGCCCGGCTCCAGTCGCACATCGCGTCCATCGGCCCCAGCAGCGTCCGCCCGAGCGGCGTCAGCGCGTACTCGACCCGCGGCGGGTTCTCGGCGAACTCCGTCCGCTCCAGCACACCGTCCTGTTCCATCGACCGCAGCGACTCGGTCAGCACCTTCGCCGTGATCCCCACCAGCGGCACCCGCAGCTCCGAGAACCGGCGCGGACCGCCCTCCAGACAACGCAGGATCCGCCACGCCCACTTCTTCCCCCCGAGCACCGGAACCGTCGGTACGGGGCAGTCCGGGTCGAAGAAGTCCGGCGGCAGCGGGGCGGGCACGGTCCGAGTCATCCCGCGACCGTAACCGAACAGTGCTCCCCGCCGGTACCGTTGAAGTAACCGGCACCCCCCGGTCTACCGTCACCGCGACGGCGGACGGCCCCCCTGGCCCCGCCCCGACCCACCAACGGAGACCGCCATGGACCGCACCCCCGCCACCACCACCGACCTCGTCGTCTTCGGCGCCGGCGGCCAGGTCGGCCGCGCCGTCGTCGCGGAGGCCCGACGCCGCGGACTGACCGTCACCGCCGCCGTCCGCGCCCCCGAACGGCACCCGGACCTGGCCGGCCCCGGAATCACCCTGGCCCCCTGCGACGTCACCGACCCCGCCGCCGTCGCCACCACCGCCCGGGGCCACGCCGCCGCCGTCAGCACCGTCCACACGCCCGACGTCCCCGCCGGCGACTTCTACCCCGCCGCCACCCGCGCCCTGATCACCGGCCTCGCCGCGGCGGGCGTGCACCGCCTCGTCCACGTCGGCATCGCCACCACCCTCGAGACCGCCCCCGGTGTCGCCGTCCACGACGACCCCGCCTTCCCCGAGGCCCACCGCGCATTCTCCCTCGGCCACGCCGCCGCCCTCGACCTGCTCCGCGACTCCCCCGCCACCCTCGACTGGGTCGTCGTCACCCCGCCCCTCGACCTCGACCGCACCGCCCCCGGCACCGGCCACTACCGCCTGGGCGGCCCCCAGGTCCTCGGCGGCCGGATCGCCCAGGCCGACCTCGCCGCCGCCGTCACCGACCAGCTCACCGGCCCGGCGGCCCGCCACCGCGAGCAGATCGCCGTCGCCGAGTAGCCCCTCACCCCTGCCGCGGCGGCGGATACCCCTGGTACGCCGCCGCGGCCGCCCGGTCCCGCCGTCGCCGCCCCCGCACCACCAGCACCGCCGTCACAACCCCCACCACCACCGCACCGGCGACCCCCGCCGCCCCCACCAGCACCCACCGCACCCCGCGGTTCCCCCCGTCCACCACCGGCGCCACCGCCTCCGGCGACTCCCACGCCTCCTCCGACGGCGGCGGCACACTCCCCTGCGACTCCACCCGCCCCACCAACGGATTCTCCCGCGGCCCCCCGTCCACCGCCGGATCCGCCTCCAACGCCTTTCCCGGCGCCAGCACCCCGTACCCGTAACGGTTGCTGGGCACCGCCGAGCCGTCCCCGGGCGCGGAGGCGGACTTGATCATCCGGTTGATGACCTGCCCGGCGGAGAGCGACGGGTACTTCGCCCGGATCAACGCGGCGGTGGCGGAGACGTAGGCGGTGGCGTCGGAGGTCCCGTTCGCAATGCCCTGCGAACTCGTCGACTTGGCACCGGCCCGGGGGATGTCGGCACCGGGCGCCACCAGGGTCGTCTCGGGGCCGATGTTGGACTTGTTCCAGAGCTGGCCGTTCCGGTCAACAGCCCCTACCGCTACCACCCCGGGGAACGCCGCCGGGTAACCGACGGAGCTCGCTTCATTCCCCGTACCGGCCACCAGAACCACATCCTTGTCAACCGCGTACCGGACCGCCGCACGCTCCTCGGAGTCGGTCCCGGAGGGGCCACCGATTGACATGTTGACGACCTTCGCCCCATGGTCGACGGCGTACCGGATGGCTTTCGCGATCTCGGACCGTCCCGAAGGCGGATTCTCTCCGAGAGCGATCCGGATCGGGAGGATTCTGGCCTTGGGAGCCAAACCCATGACACCCGCCGCCGTCCCATGGCCATGGCCGGCGATCAGGCTCGCCATACCGGTGCCATGACCATCGGTGTCGACCGAGCCGTCGGTGCTCTGGCCGGTGAAGTCCGCTCCGGCCAACACCTGCCCCGTCAGATCCTGATGGCTTTTCAGTACGCCGGTATCGATGACCGCTACTGTGACGCCCTCCCCCTGGGAGAGGGGCCAGATCGCAGACTCGGCCTGGTAGACGGCCAACGGCCACTGCGCGTCGCGTACATCGTCGGCGCGTGACGCGGGTACAGCGCTGGTCGCCAGAATGACCCCCGCCAACGACACAACCGCTCCGCGACTCAGCCGCCAGCCTTTCAAGCCCCGTCACCCCACTCAGCGCAGAGGCTGCCCAGCGACCCGAGCAGCCGCAGGACAACCGATCGATTCGCCCGAATCCGAAGGACGACCGTCATTCCACCACGTTCGGATTCACGGGTTCGTCCGATGCCCAGGTCTCCTCGTCCTCGACCAGGTACTCGGGACGCTTCCGCCTCTCCTCTTCGTCCGACGTCCGCCGCCCGGAAACACCCAACGGGACCATGGGAGACTGCGCCATCGAGCCCCCCGCGCCGATGTCCGGCCGTGTCCGTGCACGCGCGCCCACCCCCGAGCCACCTTCGGTGAATGCCTGCTTGCCACCGACACTCCGGCCCGACCGGTCCCCGACGCCCGCCACCGGACCGCTTCCATGGCCGGCACCGCCGCCAGCCGGTCCCCGTCCTCTGGTGGAACCACTGGGTCCCGAACCGCCCCCAGTGACCGGCGACATGCCCTCGACGCCGAAGAGAGCGCCACTGCGACCGAAGGCGGTCCGCTCTGGCTCGCCGCCCCGACTCGCTCGGCCGGCCGGACCGCCCGTACGCTGCGGCACGGCACCGGACCCCGTCGGGACGAAAGGTTGCGACAAACCCGTGGGATGCGGACCACCGAGCCCACCGCCTTGAGGCGCCACGGCCGGTTGCGGGCCAGGGCCGCTCGGCAGCAGTTGATTCCCGTTGTTGGCCGGAGTGCCGAGGATCGACGTACCACTCAGCCCGGGTGACGACGGCCCGCCGGGCGCCGGTGAAGGCCCTGTGCCATCCACGACGGCTCCTCCACCGTACCGTCCTGGTGCGACCTTGGCCGGTGGAACAGCGACCCCGCCCCTGACACCCGGGTCCGTTGGGGCGGGCGGGGTCTTGGTCAGCGAGGGGCTGTCCTCGATCGGGGTCGATCTCCCTCCCCCCGAGAACCGTGGATCTGTCACTGCCGACCGTCCCGACCGGGCCACGGGCCCCGACCCCGTACCTGCGCCAGCGCTTCCAAGGAGTCCACCGACCGCGGCGTAGCCGCTCGCACCCGTATCGTCCGGCGCGATCTCCGTGTAGTCGTCGATCGGATTCGTGGATCCCGGCTTCGGAGGCGGCGGGGGTGGCGGTGGCTTCAGCATCGGGGCGGCCGTGCGGTAGTGCATGGCGAGGGTCTGGAGGACGGTGGCGGCTTCGGCCTTCTTCTGGTTGGCGAGGTCGGTGCGGGCGTCCTCGTCGTCGGCGCCGAAGAGGGAGGAGAAGGTGTCGCCGACGCCGTCCTTGAACTGGGCCCAGCCGCTGGGTTCCTCGGGCATGTTGCGTTTGGCCTCGGCGATGGCCTCGGAGACCGCCTTGAGGGTGATGGCCGCGTCGTTGGCGTAGGAGGCGGCGGTGTTGATGGTGGTGGCGAGGTGGAGCATGCGGCTGTGGAAGGCGTCGCTGGTGCTGCCTTCCCAGGTGGTGGCGGTCTCGGTGCTGGCGCGGGTGAGGGTGGTGCGGATGGCCTTGAGGGTGTCGGCGGCGCGGCGCCAGGGGTCGGCGGCGGCCATCACCTCACCGGGGTCGAGTGCCTGGACCATGGCGCGGAGTTCGGCGTGGCTGAACTGCCGGAAGTCGGTGTACTTCATCGGACGCCCTTCCCGTCGTCGTTCCGGGCCGGGGCGGTGGTCCGGGCGTAGGCGGCGGTGCTGGTGGCGGAGGGGTTGGCGACGGACCAGCCGTCGTCGCCGAGTTTCAGCCCGGTCCTGGTGAGGTGTTCCTGCTCCTCGTAGTTGGTGGCGGTGAGTTCGGCCTTCTTCTGGGCCTCGTCGACCGCCTCCTGGAGCTGGTCGAGGGCGTCGCGCAGGCCGTCGCGCATGATCTGGTAACGGCCGTGCAGGTCGGTGGCCTCGGCGAAGGTGCCGAGGGCCTTGGGGCCGATGCCGCTGCGGCCGTGGGTGGCGGTGCCGTCCGCGTGGTGCTGGAACTCGGCGAGCAGCAGCCGCACCTGGGCGGCGAAGGCGCGCAGTTGTTCGACCTCGACCCGGTAGCCGCGTCCGGCCCCGCCGGTCGGTCCCGCCCCGCTCCCCGTTCCGTTCCCCTTCCCCGCTCCGTTCCCCGTTGCCACTGCGGCGCCTCCCCCGTGCGTCCGGCCGGTGTGTCGTTCACGGTTCTGGTGAATCGGTCATGTCTAACACACGATCCTGGCGCCTGGCATGCCGTCAGTTCACCTCCGGTGCGGGGCCGGTGGTTCCGGTGGCGGTGAGGGCGGCGAGGGCGCGGCGGCAGAGCGAGTCGGCGTGCCGGGTGGTTTCGGGGAGGCGGTAGCGGGGGGTGAGGGCGAGGGTGGTCTCGACGGCTTCGGTGAGGCCGATGCGGTGTCCGACGGAGACGAAGACGGGTTTGACGCCGGCCCGGGTGCGGACGGCGCTGCCGACCTCTTCTCCGGTGGCCGGGTCGGTGAGCGGGGTCCGGTCGCCGCGGTCGGGGCCGGGGGGCCGGTGGTCGAAGGTGAACGGGGTCTTGGCGACACCGAGGGTGCGCAGGCCGGTGAGGACGCCGAGGTGGCTGGCGAGGCCGAGGCGGCGGGGGTGGGCGAGGCCGTAGCCGTCGCAGACGACGGTGCCGGGGCGGTGGGTGAGGGCGTCGAGGGCGTCGAGCACGGCGGGGATCTCGCGGAAGGCGAGCAGGCCGGGGACGTAGGGGAAGGCGATGCGACCGGTGGCGGTGGCTTCGTCGACGACGGCGAGGCCGGCGCGGTCGAGCACCACGGCGGCCGCGACGACGAGGTCCCGTTCGTCGTCGTAGGCGACGTCGACGCCGGCGATCAGCCGCTCGTCACCTGAACGAGCGGAGGAGCCCGGAGCGGAGGAGCCCGGAGCGAAGGCTGCCGCCGCGGCGCCGATCGCCCCGGTCGGCTCGACGAGCGGGCGCAGGCGTTCCTGTTCGGCGAGCGCCTCGGCCTCGGTGGTGGGCCAGTCGGCCAGGATGGGCACGGCGGTTCCCCCTGGTGCGTGGTGCGGTGGTGCGGTCGGGCCCACGGTACCGAGCGGGGCGGACGGACTCGGGGGCGGTTCCGTGAGCCCGTGCGCCCCCCGTGCCCCGGGCGCGCCGGGCTAGCCTGGACGGAATGCCGCGGACGACCGCCGGAACGCGCCGAACGCCCTTCCCCCGCACGGTTCCCCGCCGCGGCCCGGGCGGCACCGGGGTGGCCGGTGTCCGCCCCGGCAGCGGCCGCTCGTTCCCCCCGACGCGCGAAGGACTCCGCCATGTCGCACCGCCCGACCACCGCGCAGTTCGCTCTCGGTGTCTTCACCGTGGTCGCCGCCACGGTCGCCCTGCTGGCCGCCACCGGCGTCTCGGGCGTGCCGGGGGTCGCCGCGGTGGTGCTCTTCGCACTCGCGCTCGGCACTTTGGTGGCGGTGCTCGCGGCACCGGCCCCGCACGCGGCCGACCGGCGCGCGGAACACCGCACGCCGGTCGGCGGGCACGAGTAGGAGGCCACCCGGACCCCGGCAGGGGTGGGCGGGCCCGAGCGGATTCAGGCCGTGGAGACCACGACGGTCTTCGCGGCCTTGTCGTGGATGCACTGCCGGTAGGGCTTGTCGAACACACCGAACAGGCCGTCGATCAGCCACCAGAGGACGGCGCAGCAGATCACGGCGGGAAGCACGAAGACCGCCGCCCTGGTCCAGGCGGCCGACTGGGTCGGGGTGTTGCCGTCGACCAGCATGGCGACCCGGACCTTCATGGCCTTCTTGCCGAGGGTCTGGCCGTCCCGGCCGAGCATCACTCCGTCGTAGACGAGCCAGAGCCCGCAGGCGAGCCAGAACGATCCGGCCGAACCGGAGCGGTCGGCCAGGCTGGCGAAGGGCAGGACCAGGAGCACGGCGACGGCCTGGACCAGCAGGTAGTCGATCAGCCGGGCGACGATCCGGTTGGGCCAGGTGCCGAGCGGGGGCATTCCGGGGACGGGGCCGCCGCCGGGCGTGCCGTATCCGGCGGGGCCCTGGCCGGGCGGCGGCCGGTCGTAGGGCGACTGGCCGTAGGGGCCCTGGCCGCCGGGGGCTCCGCCGTAGGTGCCGCCGTACGCGCCGGGGCCGCCGGCTCCGGGGCCGCCGGGGGGTGGCGGGGTGCCGTACGGGTCCGACGGCGTACCTTCCGGCGTGCCGCCGCCCTGCTGCGGGGGCTGCTTGCCGAAGGAGGGCTTGCCGCCCCCCTCCGGCTCGGGGCCTGAGGGGTCGTAGGTACTCATTCCCCGAGTAGAACATCACGCATTCTGTGAATTTGGGATATTCAGTCCGTTTTGTCGATCAAGGCCCCGGAGCGGAGGACGGCCGGGCCGGACCCGACGGCCGGGCCGGGCCAGCCGGACAGAGCCGGGCCGGGCCGGGCTCAGAGCCGGACGACCCGGGTGCGCGCCGCCCGGTCGTGCCAGCCGCGCCGGTCCGGGCGGTCGAACAGCGGCCAGAGCAGGCCGATCACCAGCAGCGCCGACACCTGCCCGACCAGCCAGCGGACCAGGGCACGGCCGAGCCCGGGGCGGTCCGGACCGGAGGTCGAGCCCGCCCGGGCCGTGGCGACCACCCGGATCCGGGCGAGCCGCTTGCCGAGGGTCTGGCCGGTACGGGCGGTCGGCAGTGCCTCGTAGAGCAGGCCGACGAAGAGCAGGATGCCGAGCAGGACGGCGACCTTGCCGAGCACCGTGCCGTCCACCAGCCAGACGTGCGTCTGACGGCGGGTGAGGCTGCTGGCCATCCGGGCCTGGTCGAGCTTGCGCTGGAGGTGGGCATCGACGGACCGGCCGAGCGGGACACCGGCGGCGACGGCGACCACGGCCAGGACGGCGCTGTCGACCAGCCGGGCGAGGAGCCGTCGGCCGAGACCGGCCGGGCGGAGCGCCGGCGCCGCACCGGTGCGGCGGCGCGGCGTGGGGGACGGCACCCGAGCAGGCACCGTGGCAGCGGCGACAGCGGTGGCGACGGCAGCAGGGGCGGCGGGAGCCTGCCGACGGGCGGGCGCGGCGGCGGCCGGGGACGGCTCGACGGCCTCCGCCTCGTCCACCGCCACGTCCGGCTCGGGTTCCGGCCGCGCCGGACTCCCCGCCACGACGGACGACGTCGGGACCGAGAGCCTCGGCCCCGGAACGGAACGCGGCTCGTCCGGTCCTGGGCCGACGGGCAGGGCCGGGGCGGAGGAGACCCCGGACGACACCACGGACGACACCCCGGCGGGCGACCCCGACGACACCCCGGAGAGCGGCCCCGAGAGCGGCCCCGAGGACGCCGCGGAAGGCGGCCCGGAGAGCGGTGCGGACACCTCGACCACGGCGGGGACCCCGGCGGCCGGCACCGCGCCGGACGGATCCTCCGCCCCGGGGAGCACCCCCCAGGACACCCACCGCGGCGCGCTCCCCGTCTCCATCAGGCCGCGCTGCGCCCGGGGGTCCGCCTGCCAACCGGCCGGCTCCGGTGCCGATTGGGCCGGCACCCCCGGTGCGGGGGCGGGCGCCGGTCCCGCGGTCGCCCCGGTCACCACCGGCTCACCACCGCGCCGGAACACCGGGCCGTTGTCCGGGGCCGTGAAGGTGAACGACGCCCCGCCCGCCGTCCGGTCCAGGTACACCGGCCCGGTGTCACCGCCGGACGCCGGTTCGGGTTCCGGCTCCGGCACCGGCATCTGCACCGGCTCCGCGACCGCTGGCTCCACGACTACCGGCTCCGCGACCACCGGCGGCGGCACGTACCGGGCCCCGGCGCCGGCACCCGCCGCGGCGGGGCGGCGGGTCGCGTAGCGGGGCGGTTGCAGCACCTCGCCCTCGGCCGGGGCGGCCCTGCTGGTACCGGGCACCCAGGCCGAGCCGCCCCAGTAGCGGACGAAACCGGGAACGGACGGGTCGGGGTAGTAGCCCGGCGCCGGGCCGGCCGCCGTCTCCGTACTGCCGCCGGCGTGGGGCCGGTCCGTCATGGGGGTCTCTTTCCTGGCAGGGCCGATGCGGCTCGCCCGGCGAGCGGGGTGTGCGCGACGGTGGCACGGGCGACCCGGGTGGCTCCGCCGTCGGCGCGCGCGAGGGGGGGTACCGCCGAGGAGGCGGACAGTCGCCGGGCAGTCACAAAGCGTAGTACCTCGGCGGGGGCGCGGTGCGAAGTTGCCCGTTCGGGGGACAGTTCGGGGCCGCCCACGGTAAGGAAGACGGCGCACATGTCCGACCACGCGCCCGCCCTTCCCCATTCACCACTCCGTGTACCCCCGGCAACGGACCGGCCGCGGAGCCCCCCGAGGGGGTTGCACCCACGCGTCCACCTCGCGTCCACCCCGGCTCCGCCCCGGCGTCCGCCCACGCCCCCGCGCGGGATCCGGGGTCCGAAGAAATTCCGGAAACCCGTGTAAGAGCGCTCCCGGGCCGCGCTCTCCCAGGTAACAGGGCCCGACAACCGGGCACGACCCGCAGGCAGAGAGGAACCCGATCATGGAGCGCCCGACGAGCGTGGTCGAGCACGAGCTGGAACTCAACCTGGTGCTCTCCCCCGAGCACAGCGTCCCCGTCCCCGCCCGGCTGTCCTACGGCAGCCACGACCCGTACGCCGTGCACATCACCTTCCACCTGGACACCGGCTCGCCGGTGACCTGGGTATTCGCCCGCGAGCTGCTGGTGGAGGGCACCTTCCGGCCCTGCGGCCAGGGCGACGTGCGGATCTGGCCGACCAGGTCGGGACGGCGCAGCGTGCTCTGTCTGGCCCTGAGCTCCCCGGCCGGGGACGCGCTGCTGGAGGCGCCGCTGCCGGTGGTGGCCGCGTGGCTGGAGCGGGCGCACCGGCTGGTGCCGCCGGGCAGCGAGCTGGCCGCGCTGGACATGGACGGTTCGCTGGCCGAGCTGCTCGCGTGAGGCGTCGCGTCCCGGTCCCGCGAGCGGACCGGCCGGACCGGCCGGACCGGCGGGGCCTTCCCACCGCACGCCCGGGCCTTCCCGCCACACGCCCGGGCCGCCGCGCCGCACGCCCGGGCCGCCCCGGCGCGCGGGCCGAGTCAGCGGGCCGCGGGGGCCTGCTGACGCTCGCGCGCGGACTCCGACGAACCGCCGTCCCGCTGACCGGGCAGCGCGGTCGGCGCCGCTCCGGCCGCCCGGCGCCGGGCCCGTACGCGTAGCGCGGCGGCCAGCAGGAAGCAGATCCCGACGAGCGGGTACACCGAGGTCGGGATCTGGTGGAGCGGCGACAGCTCCAGCACCAGCGCGCCCTTCGGCTTGGCGAGCCACATCGCGAACGACAGGAAGGCGATCAGCGTGGCCCCGAAGGCGAGCCGCCAGCGCAGCTTGCGGACGGCGGCCGGGCGGGCCCGTTCGACCGCCGCCTCGCTCGCGAGCAGCACCAGTACGGGCACGCACCAGACCCAGTGGTGGGTCCAGCTGATCGGCGAGATCAGGACGGCGGTGACGGCGGCGCAGCAGACGCCCCAGGCCTCGGAGCGCGCCAGCAGGCGCGAGCTGCGGGCGGCCCAGGCGGCGACGCCGAGGCCGGCCACCGCGACGGCGACGGCCGCCAGGGTGCCGGTGAAGCCCGGTGCGGAGGTGTGCAGCAGCCGGGCGACGGCCCCGCTGAGCGCCTGGTTGTCGACGATCTCGGTCTTGCCGACCCGTGAGGAGTCGTAGAGGTACTTGGTCCAGAAGCCCCAGGTGGCGTCGGGCAGGACGAGCGCGCCGAGCAGGAAGGTGCCGAGGAAGGTCGCGCCGGCCACGAACGCGGCCCGGATCCGGCCGGTGAGCAGCAGGTAGACCGCGAACAGGCCGGGGGTGAGCTTGATGCCGGCGGCGATGCCGATCGCGATGCCCTTGCCGCGCTTCCCGTCGGGCCGGGTGAGGTCCCAGAGGACGAGGCAGCCCAGGGCGAGGTTGATCTGGCCGTAGCGCAGCGTGGTGTAGACGGGTTCCAGCCAGACGCCGACGCCGGCGACCAGGATCACGGCGATCGCGCGGAGGTCCCGGCGCGGCCAGCCGACCAGCTTGAACGACAGGTGGGCGAACAGTGCGAGCAGCCCGATGTTGCAGAGCGTGATCGCGACCCGCAGGAACGGCACCGGGAACCAGGTCGTCGGCACGAACAGCATCGCGGCGAACGGCGGGTAGGTGGCGGGCAGGTTCCACTGGGTGACGCGCAGGCCGTAGAGGTCGCCGCCGTTGACGACGGCGGCACCCTCGGCCCGGTAGACGATCATGTCGACCATCGAGGTGTGCGCGAAGTGCCGCACCACCGCGTAGCCGAGCAGCGAGACCAGCGCGAGCACGGAGACGATCAGCAGCGGACGGCGCGGGGCTTCGCGCAGGGCGCGGACGGGCGCTCCGAGGGCCGTGCGCAGCCGGTCCGACAGGGGGGCGGGCGTCAGGTCGGGTGGGGTGTCCACCGCGCCGCGCTCGTCTTGCACCGCTGTCACTTCTCGCTCCGTCCGCCGATCGGCCAACCAGCGACGATACCGGATGCCCGGCGGACGGGCCGGATCGATCTTCGTGACGGAGAGTGGCCGCCGGGGAATTGGAGCCGGCCGGCCGTGCCCCGTTGCGGTCGGGGCACGGACGGCCGGAGTCGGTGCGGCGGACGGGTCCGCCGGGTGCCGCACGAGGTCGGCGGGCCCGGGAGCCGGTCTGCGCCGGGCCCGTCACGGGCCCGGCGGGCCGGTCAGCCGGTGTAGGCGCCGAGGGCCCGGGTGAAGTCCAGCGGCTGCTGGACGATCGAGCTGCAGCTCGCGTCCGCGTACGCCTTGGCCCCGCCCTCGCAGGCCTTGTCGCGGGTGCCGGACCACATAGCCAGCCAGGCCAGGTGCTTGCTCGCGGCGAACTGGGCGAGCTGCTTGGCGTCGGCGACGGTGAAGACCTCGCTGGCCACGTCGTTGACGCCGATCATCGGCGTGACCGCGACCCGGCGCCACGCGGCCGCGTCGTCCAGGCCGAGCACGCTCTTCACCTGGGCCTGGGTGGCGGTGGCCGCGGCGATGGCGTAGGTGCCCATCCGGCCCAGCGGGTCGGGGGCGACCCCGTCGCCGTAGTCCATCGCCATGATGTTGACCGCCCCGATCGTCACCCCGTTGCGCTTGGCGTCGGCGACCAGGTCGACGCCCTCCTGGGTCAGTCCGGAGGGGAGCGCGGGAAGGGTGAAGGAGACGTCCAGGGCCTTGCCCCTGGCGGCGGCGTTCTTCTGCAGCTGGGCGACGGCCTGGGCGCGCCGGGTGTTGGCCGCGGTGTTGGCGATCGCGCCGCCCTCGACGTCGAAGTCGAGCCGGGTGAGGCCGAAGGCGTCGACGGTCCGCTGGTACACGGCGGTCAGGTCGGCGACGGAGGAGCAGGCGAGGGCGAGCTCGCTGCCGTTGGCGCCGCCGAAGGAGACCCGGACGTCGCCGCCGATCGCCCGCAGGGCGCCGATCCGGGCCGCCACCGCGTCGTCGGCGAGCTCGGTCACACCGCCCCACTTGGGGGTGCAGCCGCCGCCGGAGACGACGAAGGCCAGGGTGAAGTCCTTGACCCCGGTGGCCTTGGCGGTGGCGACCAGGTCGTACGGCGGGTAGAGCGAGGTGTCGACGTACGGAGCGAAGCGGCCGCCGCCCGCCGGGGCGGGGGTGCCGGTCGCGGTGGCGGTGGGCACCGGAGTGGTGGGCACCGGAGTGGTGGGCGCGGCGGTGGCGGTCGTGCCGGACGTCGCGGTCGGGGTGACCGGAGCGGTCGGCCGGACGGTCCCGGTGCCGGTCGGGCTCGGCACCCCGGTGGTGGGCCGGGCGGTCCCGGTGGCGGTGACCGGGGCGGAGGGCGTCGCGGTCACCGGGACGGACGCGGACGGCGACGCGGACGCCGTGGCCGTGGCCGTCGCGGTACCGGTCGGACGGCCGGACGGGGTGGGCGCGGTGCCGTCCCCGGCCTTGCAGGAGATCTTGTTGATCAGGCAGTTGCCCGGCTCGGCCTGGGCCGCGCCGACGCCCTGGGCGACGTAGCCGACCACGACGCTCCGCCCGGGCTCCAGCCGCTTGCTCCACGACTCGGGCCGGACGGTGATGTGCCCGCCCTCGGCGGTGAAGGTGGCGTTCCAGAGCGAGTCGATCCTCGCGCCGGCGGGCAGGTCGAAGGTGAGCGTCCAGTCCTCGATCGCCCGGTCCGCCGGGTTGGTGACCAGGTACTGGCCGGTGTAGCCGGAGTCCCAGCCGCTGGTGCGGGTGTAGACGGCGCCGAGCGGGGCGGCACTGGCCGAGGAGGCGAGGACGACGACACCGCCGGCGACCAGGGCGGCGGCGACCGCCGAGGCGCCGAGCACCGTGCCCCGGCGGCTGCGCCGACGGCGGCCGCCGGGGCGGCGGTGGGGCTGCTGGGTCGTCATGGGGCGTACCTCCGGGGCTGGCAGATGCGCGGTCGGGGGTGACCGGCGCGGCCGACGCGGACGACGCTAGCGGGGGCGAACGGCCGGAATCCGCCTGCTGAGCCAGGGGTAGAACTCCCTTACGACGCGCTTAAGAAAGACGCCCTCCGGCCCGCCGCCGGGTCCTGACCGGCCCGGAACCCACCCTGACCGGCCCGGACCCCGCCCGGCCCCGGTGGCCGCCGTCGGCGCCGAAACCTTTCTTCAACCGCTCCGCGGTCCCCCGCTCAGCGCGCGAACAGCGATCCCCGGCCACGGCGCCGACCGGCCCGGGGCGGCACGGCGCCGTCCGGCCTGGACCGCAGCCGCAGCCGGATCTCGGCCCCGCCCAGCACCGCCGACCGCCCGAGCGCGAGGTCCCCGCCGGTGGCCTCGGCGAGCTTGCGGACGATGTCCAGCCCGAGCCCGGTGGAGCCCTCGCCGCCGTGGCCCTCGCCCCGCTTCAGGGCGGCCTCCGGATCGGTGAAGCCCGGGCCCGCGTCGCCGACCAGCACGATCACCGAACTCCCGGTGGCCAGCACGTCCACCGAGAACGCGGTGCCGACCCCGGTGTGCCGGAAGACATTGCCGAGCAGCGCGTCCACGGCGGCGGCCAGATCCCCGCGCTGGACCGGGACCGGCGTCTCCCGGTCCGCGCCGGCCAGCTGCCAGCGGCGGCCCTCGTCCTCGGCGAGCGCCGACCAGAAGCCGACCCGCTCACGGATCACCTCGGCCGCGTCGCAGCCGACCGTGACGGCGGGGGCGTCCTCCGGTGCCCGGCGGGCCGAGCGGATGATCTGGTCGACCTCGCGCTCCAGCTGCGCCACCGCGTGCCGGGTGGCGTCGGCCGCGTCGCCCTCGCCCAGCGAGGCCGCGTTGAGCCGCAGCACGGTCAGCGGGGTGCGCAGCCGGTGCGACAGGTCGGCGGCCAACTCCCGTTCGGCGGCCAGCAGCTGGACCACCCGGTCGGCCATGGCGTTGAACGCGTGGGCGGCCTCCCGCAGCTCCTCGGGGCTGCCGGCGGCCTGCTTGCCGTCCACCGGCACCCGGACGGCGAGGTCGCCCGCGCCGAGCGATCGGGCCGCGGCGGCGAGCCGGCGGGCCGAGCCGACGATCCGGGCGCCCATCCGGTCGGCGACCAGCACCGAGACGGCGACCAGGCCGAGCGCGACCCCGGAGAGCACCTGCCAGGCGGTGGCGACGCCCCGGGTGAGGTCGCCGTCGGCGACGAACACCTCGACCACGGCGGTCCGGGCGGTGTCCACCGCGACCGGCTGGAGCAGCGCGTAGCCGCCCGGGACCTCGACGGTGAACGAGCGTCCCTGGCCCCCGGCGCTGGCCACATCGGCGGCCAGCGCCCGGACTTCGCCGATGGTCGCACCGGCGGCCGACCCCCCGGCGGCGCCCGCCGCCGTCCCGTCCGAGACCTTCCCCGCCGGCGCCGTCCCGCCGGGCGCCGAGGCCACCCCGCCGGCGGCACCGCCCGGTCCCGACGGCGCGCCCGTCCCGGACGCCCCCGTCCCGGCTGTCCCGGCCCCCGACGCCCCTGCCCCCGAGGCCGCGGCCGGCGGCAGGTGCACCGCCATCCGCCCCTGCGCTCCGGCGTCCGTCGAGGCCACCGCCCGGGCGATGGCGTCCTGGTCGGTGGTGATGGCCAGGGCCGGACCGAGCGCCGCCGCCTGCCGTTCCGCGGCCGTGAACGCCCGGTCCCGGGCAGTCTGCTGGACCATCAGGCCGAGCGGGATGAGGAAGGCCAGCGCGACCATCGTGGTACCGGCCACCGCGGCCTTGATCAGGGCCCAGCGCAGCGAGTGCCGCAACCGCCTCATGTCCGCCGCTCCACCGGGACGGGCCCGGGCCCGGCGGGGTGCCCGGACGCCTCCAGCCGGACCCCGACCCCGCGCACGGTGTGCAGGTAGCGCGGGCTGGACGCCGTCTCCCCGAGCTTGCGGCGCAGCCAGGACAGGTGCACGTCGATCGTCTGGTCACCGCCGTAGGTCTGCCGCCAGACCTCGGCCAGGATCTCCTTGCGGGGCACCACCACACCCGGGCGGGCGGCGAGGAAGGCCAGCAGGTCGAACTCACGCCGGGTCAGGTCAAGCGCCCGCCCGTCGAGTGCGGCCTCCCGCCGCTGGAGGTCGATCGCCAGCCCGCCGACCCTGAGCACCTGGCTGACCGGGGCCGCCCCGCCGCCGAGCCGGCGCAGCACGGCGGCCATCCGGGCGCTCAGGTGCTCCCCGGAGAACGGTTTCACCAGGTAGTCGTCGGCGCCGTCGTTGAGCAGCCGGACGATCTCGGCCTCGTCGTCGCGGGCGGTGGAGATGATGACCGGGACGTTCGTCAGCCCGCGGATCATCTTGAGCGCCTCGCTGCCGTCCAGATCCGGCAGTCCGAGGTCCAGGATCACCAGGTCGCAGCCGACCTGGGCGACCTCGCGCAGCGCCTCGAGTGCCGTGCCCACGCTGCGGACCGCGTGGCCGGTGTCGGACAGGTGGCGGATGAGGGCGGATCGTACGAAGGGGTCGTCCTCGACCACGAGCACTGTTGCCATGGGGCTGCACGGTACGGCATCGGCCCCGAATGGTCTGTACCTCGGGGTGGCCCCGGGCAGCGCTTCGTGAACCTTCGGGAAGGGTTCGCCCGGAACGTCGCGGGTTTGTGCAAGTCCCCTGTGGAAGTGCGGGGGTGCCCACCTGCCGGGAGCCGTGATGGGGCAGGATGTGCGCACTATGCGGAACGGACTGGTACAGCTCGGCGCCTGGGCGGCGGCCACCGGGGCGGCGGTGGCGCTGTCCTGGTTCGGCGTGCACACGGTGCTGACCGGGGCCGCGTTCGAACAGCCCACCGCGCTGCCGCTGCCCTCACCGGCGTCGGCCGGTGGCGCGAGACCCACGCCGACCCCGTCGGCGGATCCCGCGCAGTCGGCCGGCCGGCCGGATCCGGCCGCGCCGCCGTCCACCGCCCCGGCGTCGGCCGCCCCGTCCAGGCCCGGTCCCCCGGCCTCCGCCGCGCCACCCGCGGCCCCCTCGACCGCCGCCGTCGTGTCGCACCGTCCGGCGCCGGCCACGAGCACGACGTCCTCCGTCCGCAGTTATCCCGTTCCCGGCGGCAAGGTCGCCCTGGACCTCGGGCCCGACCGGGCCTCACTGGTCACGGCCGCCCCGGACCCCGGCTGGCAGATGCAGGTCTGGGACGGTCCGCAGTGGATCCGGGTGGACTTCACCAAGGACAACCAGGCCAATTCGGTGTTCGTCTACTGGAACGGGCACCCGCCCGTGGTCGACACCGTCGTCCGCTGAGCCGGTCCGGCCGGCCCGCGGCCCCGGCGCTCCGTCACCACCGCTCGAAGGGCACGTAGCCCGGCAGATAGGCCCCCCGGTAGCGGGACCGGTCGACCAGGGTGTGCCTGGTCCCGCCGGGCACCCCGATCGCGGCGAGCACCACCGTGCCGTACGCGTCCCGCACCTCGTACGGCTCGGCGAGCGAGGCCGCGCCCCGGTCGACGGCGTAGTCGTAGGCGTAACAGACGTCCGGCACGGCCACCGCGAGGTCGATCACGCCGTCGCCGTGCCGGGCCAGGTGGCCGGCCAGCTCCCGGCCGCGCGGGCCGATCACCTGGACCAGCGAGGTCAGGACGAAGCGGGTGCCGGGGCCCTGCAGCACGTAGGAGACGATCTCGGGTTCGCCGGTCTCGGGCCCGGCGTACGCGGTGCAGCGCAGGCCGAGCGCGACGGCGTACCGGTGGGCCGCCCGCTCGGCGTCCCCGACCACGAGGACCACCGCGTCGGCGCGACCCCTCGGGAGGAGGCCGGGCTCGTCGGGCCCGGCGGCGGTGAGCAGCGCGGGTTCGGCGGCGGTGTCGGTCATGTCAGCCCTCCCGGTGGGGGTACGGGACCACGGTTCCGCTCGCGGACCGGTGGGGGCCGGCGCGCGGGGTCGTGGCTGGAGGGTGGCGCCGGGGCGACATCCGCGCAACTGTTCCGTTTCCTCCTGGTCAAGCTGTGCTCCGGGGCGGGAGAATCGGCCGCACCGCTGTACACAATGCCCACCCGAGGACGGAGCCCGCGATGCCCCCCGCCCACGCCGCCAGCCCGACGGGCGCACCTGGTTCGCCCAACTCGCCTGCCGGGCAAGGGCATTCCGGCATCGCCCCGGCCGCTGCCGGGACCGCGAACGGAGCCGGGTCCGGGCCCGCGGCCGGGGCGGTCACGGGGAGCGTCAACGACGCCATCGACGCCCTGGACGGGCGGCTGATCCGGCTGCTCGCCGAGGAGCCGCGGATCGGTGTCCTGGAGTGCTCGCGACGGCTCCAGGTGGCCCGCGGCACCGTGCAGGCCCGGCTGGACCGGCTCCAGGCCCGCGGGGTGATCGGCGGCTTCGGGCCGGAAGTGGACCCGGCGGCGCTCGGCTACCCGGTGACGGCCTTCGCGACCCTGGAGATCTCCCAGGGACAGGGCGCCGACGTGCGCGCGCATCTGGCGGCCGTGCCCGAGGTGCTGGAGCTGCACACCATCACCGGGCACGGCGACATGATGGTGCGGATCGTGGCCCGGTCGAACGCCGACCTGCAGCGGGTGATCGACCGGGTGGTGGGCTTCGACGGGATCGTCCGGTCCTCCACCGCGATCGCGCTGGAGAACCCGGTGCCCTACCGGATCCTGCCGCTGGTCGACCAGGCCGCCGCCGAGTAGCCCACCGCCCGGCCGTCCGGCCGTCCACTTGCCCAGCCGCTCAGCCGCTCAGTTGCTCAGCCGCTCGACGGAACCCGGCGGCCCGGCCGAACCCGGCGGCTCAGCACCCCGGAACGGCCCCGCCCGACCGCAGCGCCTCCAGCACGGAGACGGACTCCGCGAGCGTGCCGACCGGCACCAGCCGCAGCCCCGCCGGGAGGTTGACCTTGGCGTCCGCGCACTCGTCCTTGGGCACCAGGAAGACGGTCGCGCCGTCCCGCGCCGCCGCCTGGGTCTTCAGCGGCACACCGCCGACCGGGCCGATCACGCCCCGGTCGTCGATGGTCCCGGTGCCGGCGACGGTCGTCCCGCCGGTGAGGTCGCCGCCCTTGCCGTCCCCGCGGAGCTTGTCGACGATGCCGAGCGCGAGCATCTGCCCGGCACTGGGGCCGCCGATGTCACCGAGGTCGATCGCGACCTTCACCTGCGCGGGCGACAGCTGGAGGTAGCCGAGCGCGGCCGTGGTGGCGGCGTCCTGGGACTCGGCCATCTGCTGGGCGGTGACCTCGTTGGCCTTCGCCGGGTCGCCCTGCGGGTAGACCGTCTCACTGGGCCGGACGGCCTCGTCCTCGTCGAACCAGGCCTGGAGCGAACGCCACAGCGTGGTCCGCTCCCCCGGGTTGGTCGCCGAGATGGTCACCATCCGCAGCTGCCCCTGGGTGGCCCGGACCGGCGCGCCGGTGACGGTGAGCACCGGGCGGCCCTGGTAGCTGCCGAGGGTGTCCGCGGTCACGCCGGGGAAGGTCAGCGTGTAGGGCAGCGGGACGAACGCGGCCACCCCGAACAGTGCGGCGACCGTCGCGCCGCAGAGCGCGAGGGCCCGGGTCCGGGGGGAGGTCAGGGCCTTGGGCAGCTTGGTGTCGGACACAGAGGCATCCAAACACACCGGGGCCGTCCGGCGGGCACGCACACGGCCACCCGAACGGCCCACCCGGCGGACCGGGGCGGTCAGCGCAACGCGTCGGCCACCTCGGTGGCGGCCTCCACCACGCGGGGGCCGACCCGCTCCGGGACCAGTCCGTTCAGCATCACCACGCCGACGCTGCCCTCGATGCCGCTCAGGCCGAGCAGTGCGGCGGCCGCGCCGGACGCGCCGGACTGCTCCTCCGCCCGGGTGATGACGAAGCCCTGCTCCGGCCGGCGCTGGCTGGGGAAGGTCCGGGCCTCCAGGATCGCCCGGCCCGCCGCGCTCTCGCCGAGCGGATGGCGCAGCCCGGTCCGGTAGGCGACGTGGAAGTCGGTCCAGCTGGGTTCGACGACGGCCACCGCGAGCGCCTCGTTGCCGTCCACCAGGGTCAGATGGGCGGTGGCCCCGAGGTCCTCGGCGAGGCTGCGCAACGCGGGCAGCGCCGCCTCCCGCAGCAGCGGGTGGACCCGGTGGGCGAGCCGGAGCACGCCCAGGCCCACCCGGGCCCGGCCGCCGATGTCCCGGCGGACCAGCCCGTGCTGTTCCAGGGTGGCCAGCAGCCGGTAGACGACCGTCCGGTTGACGGCGAGGCGGGCCGCCAGTTCGGTCACGGTGAGCCCGCGCTCCGAGTCGGCCAGGAGCTTGAGGACCCGGACTCCCCGGTCCAGGGTCTGGGAGGTCTCTGCAGTCACGACGCGCAATTCCTTTCCGCGGCGGTCGCGGATCGGCTGGCCGGTCCGGGACTCGGTGGTCGCGCGCAGGGGGGTGGCCGCGCCAGGGCCGCGGTGTGTCGTCCTTGACGTCCTGGGGCCCTGCGATGCCCGTCCCGCGGGGGTTGCCCGGCGGGAGAGCGTGGGGGAAAGGTAGTGAAGGAAATGCGGCGGCGGAAGTGTTTGTCCAAAATTCGGTCAAGATCAATTCGCCCCGACCGGACAGAAGCGGACAAAGGTCCGCATTCCACCCGGCCCGACCGGGCGCAAGTTCGAGCACAGTCCGAAGTCCGGACAGACACCCGGGATCGGAGGGGCCGGACGACCGGCCGGGAACGGGCCCCGGAGCGGCCGGGAACAACCCGGAGCGCCCCCGGAGCGCCGTCCGCCCCACCCCCGGACCACCCCCCGGGAACGGCGGGTCCGACCGCCCCGCCCCGACACCCTCCGAGCGACCCGGCCGATCCGACGGATCGTTACTTCGCCCACTCCCGGATCTTGGCGATCCGCGCCTTCAGCTGATTGGCGGTGGCCTGCGCGGTCAGCGGACCGCCGCACTGCCGCCGCAGCTCGTTGTGGACCGTACCGTGCGGCTGGTCGGTGCGGTGGTGCCAGGCGGCCACCAGCGCGTTCAGCTCCTTGCGCAGCTCCCGCAGCTCCTGATGGGTCACCACCGGCCGCTGCTCGGCCGGCAGCTCCAGCAGATCGGCCTCCTCGGCCGGCTTGCCCTTGCTCCGCTGGATCTGCCGGTGCTGACGCTTCTGCAGCAGCATCTGCACCTGGTCCGGCTCCAGCAGGCCCGGGATGCCGAGGTAGTCCTCCTCCTCCTCGCTGCCCGGGTGCGCCTGCATCCCGAACTCCATGGCGTTGTACAGCACCCGGTCGAAGACCGCCTCGGAGCCCAGCGCCTCGTAGGAGAACTCGTCGCCGCCCGCGCCGTCCGGGCCGTCGTTGGCCCGCTCGGCCTCGGCGAGCAGCCGGTCCTCCTCGTCGAAGAGGCCCTCGCCCTCCTTCTTCGGCCGGTCCAGCACATGGTCGCGCTGGAGCTCCATCTCGTTGGCGAAGCCCAGCAGCATCGGGACGGTCGGCAGGAAGACGGAGGCGGTCTCGCCGCGCTTGCGGGCGCGCACGAAGCGGCCGACGGCCTGGGCGAAGAACAGCGGCGTGGAGATCGAGGTGGCGTAGACGCCGACGCACAGCCGGGGCACGTCGACGCCCTCGGACACCATGCGGACCGCGACCATCCAGCGCGAGGTCCCGGCCGCGTAGTCGGAGATCCGCTGCGAGGCCTCGGTCTCGTCGGAGAGCACCAGGGTGACCTTCTCGCCGCTGATCTCGCGCAGCATCTTGGCGTAGGCGCGGGCCACGTTCTGGTCGGTGGCGATCACCAGGCCGCCGGCGTCGGGGATCGCCTTGCGGACCTCGGTGAGCCGGCGGTCGGCCGCCTGCAGCACCGAGGGGATCCACTCGCCCTGCGGGGAGAGCGCGGTGCGCCAGGCCTGGGCGATCAGGTCCTTGGTCATCGGCTCGCCGAGCCGGGCCTCCAGCTCGTCGCCGGACTTGGTGCGCCAGCGCATGTTGCCGCTGTAGGACAGGAAGATCACCGGACGGACGACGTGGTCGGCGAGCGCGTGCCCGTAGCCGTAGGTGTAGTCGGCGACCGACTTGCGGATGCCGTCACTCCCGGCCTCGTACTGGACGAAGGGGATCGGGTTGGTGTCCGAGCGGAACGGCGTCCCGGTCAGCGCGAGGCGCCGGGCGGCCGGCTCGAAGGCCTCGAAACACGCCTCGCCCCAGGACTTCGAGTCACCGGCGTGGTGGATCTCGTCCATGACGACCAGCGTCTTGCGGGCCTCGGTGCGGTTGCGGTGCAGCATCGGGTTCACGCCGACGCCCGCGTAGGTGACCACGATGCCGTGGTACTCCCGGGAGAGCGGCCCGGAGGAGTAGCCGGGGTCCAGCTTGATGCCTATCCGGGCGGCGGCCTCGGCCCACTGCTTCTTCAGGTGCTCGGTCGGCGCGACCACGGTGATCTGCTGCACCAGGTGGTTGTGGAGCAGGTACGAGGCCAGGGTCAGCGCGAAGGTGGTCTTACCGGCGCCCGGGGTCGCGACGGCGAGGAAGTCGCGCGGCTGCTTCTCGATGTACTTGTCCAGCGCCCCCTGCTGCCAGGCCCGGAGCTTGCCCGCGGTGCCCCAGGGGGCACGGCCGGGGAAGGCCGGGGAGAGCTGGTGCGAACTGGTCGGCGCGGCATGGCCGACGGCCCGGACGGGCGCGTGCGACTCGTTCGCGTCGGAGAAGAGCGGCATCGGGGCGGCGGCAGTACTCACGGTCTCCGAGGGGGGATCATCGCA
The DNA here is from genome assembly GCF_044748625.1 of Kitasatospora sp. NPDC089913. Taxonomy (NCBI): domain Bacteria; kingdom Bacillati; phylum Actinomycetota; class Actinomycetes; order Kitasatosporales; family Streptomycetaceae; genus Kitasatospora; species Kitasatospora sp. NPDC089913. Next base: position 63,798 of record NZ_JBIVGI010000042.1, read on the forward strand.
GGTCAGAGGCGGTTTCGCGGCCTCGATCCACGGTCGGACGGCGTTCGGACAACCCACCCAGCGTACCGGTCCCGGCGCCGTTCGGGCGGCCACGGCGAGGTCGGACCGGACCGGTGTCCGCCCTGCCCGGGGTGGGCACGGCCGGAAATCGATGTGAGGTGGATCACAGCGGAATTCCGGGAAACCCGCGTAAGCGGAACCCCTCCCGCCGTCTCTCTCCGGGTGAGGCCGCTCCACCCTCCACCGCCCGCCACGGCCTCACCAGCGAAGGGAACCGCCGTGCACGCCACCGCCGAAGAGACCGTCCAGGCCCGACTGATCCTGTCCGCGCACCGGTCCGCCCGGCTGCGGGTCGCCCTGACCTACCGGACGGACGACCCGCTCGCGGTCCGGATGGCCTTCCCCGGTGAGTTCTCCCTCGACGAACCCACCGCGGCGGCGGGGCCGGACAGCGGCGACATCGTCTGGGTCTTCGCCCGCCGGCTGCTCGCGGGCGGCCTCGAGCTGCCCTCCGGCGTCGGCGACGTGCAGGTGCGGCCCGGGCCCGGCCGGAGCACCCTGGTCGAGCTGCGCGCGCCCGAGGGCGCCGCACTGGTCCGGTTCGACGCCGCCGACCTGCGGCGCTTCCTGTGGCGCAGCCACCTGCTGGTGCCCGAGGGCGAGGAGCACCTGTACCTGGACGCCGACCGCGCCCTCGCCCAGCTGCTCGGCTGACAGGGGCGGCCCGGCCGCGGGCACCCGGACGCGGGGGGGGCCCCCCCCCGGGGGGGGGGGGCCCCCCCGGCCCCCGGCCCGGCGGCCGGCGCGGGGGCCCCCGTGGGGCACAGCCCCCCCACCCGCGGCCGGGGGGGGGGGGGGCGGTGCGCCGAGGC
>NZ_JBIVGI010000043.1:0-64555 GCF_044748625.1 Kitasatospora sp. NPDC089913
AGTTGTCCACCAACCCCAAACAGGGCACGAACACCACCAACACCCCCGTCCCCACCCCCACACCCCGCACGATCAGGCCCCGGCCCGTGGCCAAAACCCAAAACCCCGCCCCCCCCCCCCCACTTCGCACGTCATCGCGTGGTGTCCCCGACCGGATGCCCGGGGCTGTCCAGCCACGCGTATTGTCGGCCGTCCGGCCGTACGGTGAGCCCGAACCTCGTCAGCTCGGGGCGCCCCCGCTCCAGCCACCACGTACGGGCCCGGCAGACCTCCTCCCAGAGCCGCCTGGGTCCTGCCTGCTGCACCGCCCCTTCGTCCGCCCAGTTCCGATAGCGGGCGGACGCCCACGAGCCGAGGCCGTCCGAGAGTTCGATCCGGTAAGTGGCTCCCGGGTCGGCGCAGTCCCAACGGTGAACGGATCGCACATTCGGCACCCGAAGGCCGATGGCGAAGGCGGCGTGGACGTCCTCCTCCGCCGACGCCGGGTCCATCGGAGAGGCGCAGGCCCTCGTCATGCCCGGGGCCGGCGCGGCCACCGCGTGCGGCCGCTGGGCACGCATCCACATGAAGGAGGCGTTCTCGACGAATCGCCCGTGCGCCGCTCTCCCCGCTCCTTCTGTGATGAGGCGCAGTAACCCCGCGTTGGCGTAAGGTGTTCCCCAGGGCGTCACGACGACCCCGCCGGGAGCCGTCTGCTCGATCCATGCCGGGGGAATCATCCGGACGGCCGCCGTCGAGTGGATGCGGTCGTAGGGCGCTTCAGGGCTCCAGCCGCCGAGTCCGTCCCCGACCACCCGACGGGGAGCGAGGTGAGCGGCCTCCAGCTTCCGTCCGGCCTCGGCCGACACCACCGGATCGATCTCGATGGTGGTGACCTGCTCGCCGCCGAGACGGGCGGCGAGCAGGGCGCTCGTCCACCCGGTCCCGGTGCCCACGTCGAGGACCCTGTGCCCCTTCCGGACGGCCAACTCCCTCAGCATGGTTGCCACCAGGGACGGCATGGAGCCGGACGAGGTCGGCACTCCCGGGCCGCCGCTCGCACCGTCGTCGAGTTGCGTGACCACGGAGTCGTCGGTGTTCACCGCGTCCCACCAGGCATCGGGTTCCCGACTCCGGGTGACCTGCCGATAGCCGGACAGGCTGTGCTCGTCGGGAAGCCAGATGGTGTTCGGGACGAAGACGTGGCGCGGGGCGCGTTCGAACGCGCCCCGCCAAGCTGCCTCCAGGGTGCCGGACGTCGTCAGTCCGGCGATCACCTCCGCGTACCTGTGCACGGATGCCTACTTCTTCTTCTCGTCCGGTCCCGGCGGAGGGACCGGACGAGTCCATCTACCGTCCGACTCCTTCGGAGACTGCTGCTGATCGCCGGTCTTCCCGTCCTGGCCGTCGCCGTGCTCGCCCATGTCGTCGGTCTCCGTCCTGTCGGGTCAGGCTTTGCCGGGAATGGGCATGGGGTCGGGTGTGGGGCCGGTGCCGGGTTCGGGCGGTGTCGGACCGGGGCCGGGGAAGGGGGTGCTCATGCCGGAACTCCTCTCGTCGGGAAGTTTCTCGGATCACGCTAGAAGCGCCCCCTCAGAACTTTCAAGAGAATTCCTGTTACCGACTAAATGCCGTTCCTGAAGTCGTTGGCGACTGTGGACAGGAAGGCGTCGGAAGCCGCGCCAAAAATGGCCATTCCTTCATACAGGGCGAAGATGGCAAGATGTTCGGAGATGTCCCGGGAGTCCCGGAAGACTATTCTTCCGGTGAACGTCTCCACGGTCGCCAGATGCTCGCCGTAGACGGTGAAGGTGTTCATCGGGCCCCGGCCGGTCACTACGCCGTTCGGGACGATCCCGATGCGCACGTTCGGCAGTCGGGAGAGTGCGACCAGGCGCTCGACCTGTACGGACATCGCCATCGGCGGCACCACTGCCCATCGCACAGCCTGCTCCGTGAGCAGGAAGGTGAACGACTTGGAGGTGTCGTACAGCACCGCCTGCCGTTCCAGCTTCCGTGCGACGACGGACGCGGTGTCGCCGGGGGAATGTGCGAGTCCGGCCCGCACGTACTCGGGTGTGGCCAGCAGTCCGGTGACCATCGCAGGCAGGAAGTAGCGGAACACGGTCGCCGACGTCTCGAGCGCGGCCAGTTCGGTTTGCCGCTTCTCCAGGCCGCGACGCAGGGAGGCGCGGACGCCCTGCCACTCGGTGTTCGCGACCCTGGCGAGGGACATGATTTCCTCGGCCGGCCCAGGTGGTACTCCGAGCGCGCGGAGAATGGATTCCACCTCGGTGAGGCGCGGCGTCTTCCGCCCGGTCTCGATCTTGCTGATCGTGCTCTGGGACAGGCCGCAACGCCGAGCGAGCCGGTCTCCGCTGAGACCGGCTCGCTTACGCAGATCGCGGAGCAGCCGGGCCAGATCGGCCTTCGACCGGTCCAACTGCTCAGGGGCGAAGGTCACTCACCCATGATCCTTCACGTACTCCAGGAAGGGAACGGACTCGGCGATCGCCAGGCGCTTCCAGGCGGAGTATGGGGCGGAATCGCCGTCGTGGACCTGGCGGTTGATCTGGGTGCCGTCCCGGCGGTAGTTCATCAGCACCACGCGGCGGTCGTCGAAGAGCCAGAAGTCCCGGTCGGGCAGGCCGGGATTCGGCCGGTCGGTGAGGTCGAGGATCCTGATGTCCTCCCCGGCCCCGACGTTGTGGCGGTAGTGCGCGAACTCGTAGTGCAAATAGTCCGTCAGGGGGCGCGTGAGTACATGGACACGGCCGATACTCCGGCCGGTCTCCCGGTATCCCCGGACGCGTGCCGTCCACGCGGCGGTCGCCTCGGCGGTGAGAGGTTCGCCGGTGAGGAAGCGGCGGAGTCCTTCCTCCTCCTGCGGCATCGTGTAGACGTCGAGGGTCTCCAGCCGCCAGGCGTCGTGTTCCATGGCGTCGAAGTACGCCCGCCAGTCGTCACCATCCAAGAACACGGAACGCCTCCCGCAGGGTCTCCTCGGGGATCTCGACGAGCGACTCCCCGTCGGGCGCGCGGAAGCCCGTGAACGTACTGCCCTGGACCACGAACGAGCCCTCGCCGGTCGCGTAGACGTTGGGGCAGTCGTCCGATCCGCATTCGCCCGATCCCTCGCCGCTGCCGCTCCGGGTGAGGCGGATCAGTCCCGGCCTACCGGTCATGGTGAACCCCCTTGTGGGTGCGCCTGGTTGAACAAGCCGGGGGTGACGTTACGCGCGGCGACCGTGGGGTGACCATCCGAACAGGCGACTATTCCTGTTCTCGCCTAAAGATCTTGCGGGGAGCGGGAAGTCGGGCCCGCCGACTTCCCGCTCCACGGCAGGTCAGCCGGGCAGGCGGAGGGTGTAGTAGGCCTTCAGGGCGGCGTCGGCGCCGGAGCCGGTGGCGGTCATGATGCGCTGGCCGCGGGCCGAGCGGAGGTCGCCGGCGGTGAGGACGCGGGGGTGCTGGCGGTCGGGCGGGCAGTAGCCGTCCTCGGTGCGGACCAGGGTGCCGGGCAGGGCGGCCGGGCGGACGCCCAGGTTCACGAAGACCGTGTCGGGGGCGAAGGCGCCCAGGCCGCCCGCCGTGACGTGGCCTTCGGGGGAGCGGCGGAGGTCGAGGGCGTCCAGCTCCAGCAGGGTGACGCGCGGATCGTCGCGGACCTCGTCGGCCTTGTAGGCGTCGGTGGCCGGGTGCGGGACGAGCAGGTCGAGTGCGGCGTCGGGGTGGGCGCGCAGCAGGGTGCCGAGGGGGCGGTCGGCGCCGAGGACGAGGGTGCGGCGGCCGGTCAGGAGCGCGGCGTCCGCTTCCCAGAGCGGCGGCGGGGCGTCCACGGTGGAGCTGAGCCAGGCGGTCTCCTCCGGTCGGGCCGCGCGGACGCCGGTGGCGACGATCGCGTACCGGCCGCGCACGGTGGTGCCCGGGGCGGCGAGGTGGACGGTCACGCCCTCGTCGTCGGCGTGCAGTTCGGTCGCCGGGGTGCCGAGCAGGAGGTCGCAGGAGTCGGCGACCCGCCGGACGTCCGCCGCGACGGCGTCGGCGAAGGCGGTGCCGGTCGCGAAGCCGAGCACGTTCTGCACCGCCGGGACGCGCCGCAGGGTGGCGCCGGGTTCGCGCCGCTCGACCAGGGCCGTCCGCAGCCCGACGCTCGCCGCCATCACGGCCGCCGCGCAGCCCGCGGGCCCGCCGCCCACGATCACCAGGTCGTACGTCTCCACGGTCCGCACCCCCTCCGTCGTCGGCGACCGGTACCCGGCCGCACCGCGCAGCGTAGTGCGGACCGAGGGGGACGGAAGCGGGACCGGCCGGCGCCCTGGTGAGGGGCGCCGGCCGGTGGGGACGGATCAGCCCTGCGGCGGAGCCGGCGGCTGGTACGGCGGCTGGTACGGGGCGGCCGGGGCGACGGGGGCCGCGGCCTGGTACGGCGACGCGGGCGCTGCCGGGGCGGCGGCCTGGAAGGGCGCGGCCGGCTGGGGGTACTGGCCGCCCTGCGGGTACGGCGCACCCTGGTGCTGGTACGGCGAGGCGGCCGGGACGGGCGGCGCGGCCGGTGCCTGGGAGCGCGTGACCAGCGCCTTCACCGCGTTGGCTATCAGCAGCACCGGCAGGATGAACGCCTTGAAGAAGATCACGTAGCTGGTGCCCTCGAAGACGAAGGCGAGGTAGTACGCGTAGCCGGTGAAGCCGAGGCCGGCGAGCACGTTGAGGGCGCGCCAGCCGAGCTTCAGGCCGCCGAGGTTGACGGCGCCGATGACCAGCAGGGCGATGCCGCTGACGGCCAGCAGGACGACGTACCAGGAGAAGAGCGGGTCGACGTCGAAGTCGAGGTTCACGAGTGGTTCCTGTTGTTGCCGGGGTCGGGCGGACGCGAACGGGCGGCCGCCGGGGGACGAGTGGGGACAGTACTGGAGCGGGACGACATCCGTCCTCACGATTTCGTCACGGTGTCATCGCCGAATCCGCCCGGAGAACCTCCCTTCCACCCCTTGAAAACCGCTCAGGAAGCGTCCGTGCGTTCGGATATGATGCGCCCGTCGCTGGTGGTTGGGGGGCGAAGCAGCGACCCGGGTGAGAGTCCCGGAGCGGCCTCCCACCTCGGCGAAACCGCCCTGCTGCCGGGTTCGTCGGGTTCGCCCGCCTTCCTTCCGTGAGGTCCCCCGTGCGTATTCAGCACCGCAGATCCCTGGCCCTCGCCGCCGCTGCCACCCTGGTCTCGGGGGCGGCCCTGACCGCCGCCCCCGGTGCGGCCGCGCTGTCGCGTTCCGGCGGTACCGGCGGAGCGGTCCTCGGTGCCCCCAACGGGGTGGGCACCCCGGGGCCGGTCGGGACCCAGGAGCGGCGCAGCCCGGTGACGATCACCGTCGCGGGCTTCCCCGGCACCCTGACCGCAGGCGGTCCGGCCGCCGAGTTCACCGCCACGCTGCGCAACTCCGCCGACCACGCCGTCGACGTCACCACCGGTTTCGTCGTCGCGAACGTCGATGCCGGGATCCGTGAGAACCAGCTCGTGCTCGGTTACCAGTCCCCCGGCGGGGCCTCCTGGAAGCCCGCCGCCCCCGCCCCCGGCGCCGGTACCGGCGCCGGCTGGAACCTCGACACCTTCGCCACCCGGCTGAGCCTGCCCGCCGGGGCCTCCGCGACGTACCGGCTGCGCCTGGCCGCCACGGCCGACGCGCCCGCCGGCCGGGCCACCGGCGGGTTCACGGCGACGGTCGCCGACCCGACCCTGCCGCCGGAGACCCGGATCACCGAAGCGGCGAGCCAGCCCAGGGAGTTCACACTCGCCGCGGCCGGCCCCACCGGGGCGCCGACGACCGCCCCCGCGCCCGGTGTGCCCTACCTCGGCCTGGACGCGGTGCCCGGCTCGTTCACCGCGGGTGGCGAGCCGAAGCCGTTCCGGCTGACGCTCACCAATCGGAGCGGCAAGGACGTCGCGTTCCTGCCCGAACTGACCTTCCGGGGCAAGGCCCTGCCCGGCGCGGAGGCGGTCCGGCTGGAGTTCCGGGCTCCCGACGGCGAGTGGCTGCCGGCCGTGGACAGCGGTCAGGGCGCCGCCGGGCGGCTGACGCTGACGCTGCGCACGGGTGACCGGGAAGCCTCGCTGGTGCGGCTGCGCGACGGCGAGTCCCGGACGCTGAACGTGCGGCTGGCGTTCGCCCAGGACACCCCGGCCGGGGTGCTGTCGCTGCTGCCGACCGGGAGCAGCCTGCCGGCGGTCGGTACCGGCGCCGGGGTGCCCGCCGCCGGCTCGGCGGTCGACATCACCGTGGCCGCCCCCGCCGCGCCGTCCCCGTCCGCCGTGCCGAGCACCCCGTCCGCCGAGGCCGGCGGCTCGCCGTCCGCCCCGGCCGCGCCCCCGGCCGCCGAACCGCCCGCATCGACCGGTACCGCCCCCGGGGTGGGACTGGCGGCGGTCACGCCGTCGGCGGACCCGAGCGGCACACCGGCGGCCGTCCCGGCCTCGGAGGTCACGCAGACGCCGCCGAGCACGGCCGCCGTCCCGGCTCCGGCGGTCACGGTGACCGTGGCGGCGCCCCCGGTGCCGTCCGTGGACCTCGCCTCGACCGGTGGCTCGTCCACCAACACCCCGATGGCGATCACCGGCGCCACCTCGATCGCGATGGGCATCGGCACCCTGGTGGTGGCTCACCGGCGGCAGCGGACCCGCCCGGCGGCCGCCCGGACGCCACTCCCCGCCGGGGGCCCGGGCGCGGGCCCGCACCCGGTGGCGGGCGGTCCGGGCGCGCGGCCGGGGGCGGCTCCGGCCGTCCGGCCCGCGCCGGGCCCGGCCGCCGGTCCCGCGGCGCGCTGAGCCGACCGGACCCGCAGGTCCGGCCGGAGGGTGCCAACCGGCCTGCGCGACCGCCGCGCGACCGCCGCGCGGACCCGATCGGACGAGGAGTGACCGCGGCATGGCCGACCACGAGGTGCTGTACGTGTTCTGCGGGCCGGACGGTACGCACGGCAACGCGCTGGGCGTGGTCCGGGACGGCGCGGCCGTGCCCGACGACGCGGACCGGCAGGCGATCGCGCGACGGCTCGGCTTCAGCGAGACGGTGTTCGTCGACGACCCGGAGCGCGGCGCGATCGACATCCGGACCCCGACCCTGCGCCTCCCGTTCGCCGGTCACCCGTGTGTCGGCGCCGCCTGGCTGCTGGGCGTGGACCGGCTGGTCACCGCCGCGGGCGTGGTCCGGGTGCGGCACGGCGGCGGGTTCACCCGGGTCGCGGCTCCGGCCGCCTGGGCGCCGCCGCGCACGCTCCGCCGGTACGCGACGGCGGCCGAGGTCGACGGGCTGGCGGTGCCGCCGCCGGGCGAGTGGATCTATGCCTGGGCCTGGCAGGACGAGGCGGCGGGCACGGTCCGCGCCCGGGCCTTCCCGGGACGGGGCGACGGCATCGACGAGGACGAGGCGACCGGTGCGGCCGCGCTCCTGCTGACGGCCGAGCTGGGCCGGGGGCTGACGATCACCCAGGGGCGTGGCTCGCAGCTCGTCACCGGGCTCCTCGGGGACGGGCTGGTCGAGGTCGGCGGCCGGGTCCGCCGCGCGGACCGGTAGCGCGGACCGGTAGCGCGTCCCGGCAGCCCGGGAACGGGTGCTGCTCAGCTCCGCCGGGCGGGGCCCGGCGAACCGAGGCTGAGCAGGGGTTCGGCCTTCCGCCCGGGGTGCGCGGCCGGGGTGGCGGCGGCCCTGGCAGGGGTCGGGACGGTGACGGTCACGCTGTCCTGAGCCTGAGCCTGAGCCTGAGCCTGAGCCTGAGTCGGGGCCGAGGTCGCAGCCGAGGCAGAGGCCGGGGCCGGGGTCGCAGCCGGAGCGGGGTCCGGCTCCGCGGTGCGGCCGAGATCCTGGAGGCCCGCGTCGCGCCGCAGGAGCAGGATCCGGCCGGCCGGGACCAGGGCGAGGTGGGTCGCCGCGACACCGGCGACGGCGAGCAGTATGTGGTCGACGTTGAGCACGTGCCCGGGCGCCCACGAGGAGAGGAACTCCAGTGCTGTGGCCAGCAGGGCCGAGGCGCCGGTGGTGCGCAGGAAGGACGGGAGCCAGGGGGTCCCGAGCCGGCCGCCGGCGAGCGGGAGGAGGACGCCGAGCGGGGCGGGCAGCAGCAGCTCGCCGAGCAACTGGCCCGCGGAGGAGAAGCGGAGCGAGGCCAGTGGCGTCAGGTTGGCGTCGTAGACCCAGGCCACCGGCAGTGGTCTCAGCACCAGCCAGCCCAGCAGCAGCAGGTGGAGGGCGAGGCCGAACAGTCCCACCGCCCGTAGTCGACGCCGATGGTGCTGGACGGCCGTCGCCCGTCCGGTCTCGGTCCGCACGTCGGCACGCTCCCCGCGTGTCCTGGTGCCATCTCGCTGCACGGGGGGAAGGACGTGTTCCGGCGGCGTGACGGTTCCACACCCGGTGCGAACTTTGCGCCGCGCGCCGGGGACGGGTCCCCGACCCGGGCGGAACCGCCGGGTGAACTCCCCGGCGGCCCGCCCGTACGAACCGCTGACCGCGCACCTGCGCCGACCGGCCCGAAGGCGACCGGCCCGAAGGCGACCGGCCCGGAGGCGACCGGCCCGGAAGCCGACGGACCCCGAACCGCCGACCGCCCGCCTACCGGCAGGGCGGCGCCGTGGTCGAGGCCGACGGCGACGGCAGCGCGCCGAACACGTTGTCCGCCGGCCCCGTCGGAGCGGCCGATGCGGCCGATGCGGTCGGTGCCACCACCGAGGGCGAGGGCGACGCCGAGCCGCCCGGCGGGGCCGGGTGCGCCGCGGCGGTGGGTGTCGGCGCGCCGTGCGCCGCCGCGGCCTGCGGCGGGCCGCCGACCGCGCCGGACGGCGTGCTCGGGGCCGTGGGTATCCGCGCCACCGTCGGACAGGCGGTCCGGCTGGCCGGCGCACCCGCGTCGACCGGGACGGCCGTCGGACGGATGCCGCAGCCGGCGGCCAGCACGGCCAGCCCGACCAGCGCGGCGGCGGCGAACGGGCGCCGCAGCGGGCTCGCTCCTCGGGTCACCGGGCACTCTCCTCGGCGGTGTCGGCGGACGGCGGCGGAGGCGGCTGGGTCAGCGGCAGCGTCAGCGTGAACACCGCCCCCACTTCGCCGTTCGCGGCCGTGATGGACCCCCCGTGGATCTGCGCGTTGGCCATCGCGATGGACAGGCCCAGGCCGCTGCCCTCCGAGCGGGCCCGCCCCTTGTCGGCCTTGTAGAAGCGGTCGAAGACGTGCGGCAGCACGTCCTCCGGGATGCCGGGACCGCTGTCCGACACCGCGACGACCACGGTGTCCCCCTCCTCGCGCACCCGCACCCGCACCGGCGAACCGCCGTGCTTCAGCGCGTTGCCGATCAGGTTGGCGAAGACGACGTCCAGCCGGCGCGGGTCGACCACCGCCAGGATGCCGCGCGGGGCGTCCACCTCCACCGCGTCGTACCAGGCCCGGCCGTCGATGCAGGACATGATCAGGTCGGCGATGTCCACCTCGTCGGCGACGAGCTTGGCGGTGCCGGCGTCGAAGCGGGTCACCTCCATGAGGTTCTCCACCAGGTCGGAGAGCCGCCGGGTCTCGCTGACCACCAGCCGCACGGCCGGTTCGATCATCGGGTCCAGCGACTCCGCCTCGTCCTCCAGGATGTCCGTCACGGCGGTCATCGCGGTCAGCGGGGTGCGCAGCTCGTGCGACATGTCGGCGACGAACCGCCGGCTCTGCGCCTCGCGCGCGCTCAGCTCCTCGACCTGCCCGTGCAGCGACTCCGCGGTCCGGTTGAAGGTCCGCGCCAGGTCGGCGAGTTCGTCCGAGCCCTCGACCTCCAGCCGGGTGTCCAGATGGCCCTCGCCGAGCCGCCGGGCCGCGTCGCCCAGCCGCTTGACCGGCCGCAGCACCGTCGCCGACGCGGCCTGCGCCAGCAGCGCCGAGCCGATCAGCGCCAGCAGGGTGGCGATCGCCAGCGACCAGCCGAGCGTGTTCAGGTCGGCCCGCTCGTTCTCCAGCGACTTGAACATGTACGCGGTCGGGCCGGTCGTCACCACCTTGGTGCCGCCGATGACGAACGGCCGCCCGTCGAGGTTCTGCCGCTGCCAGTACAGGTGGTAGGTGTACGGGTTGGACTCGGTGATCTCGCGCGGCTTGCCGACCGCCGTCCGCAGCGCGGCCGGCACACTGGCGATCGTGTACGACGCCGAGCTGGACGAGGCGACGCAGTTCGGCAGCGCCGGATCGGCCACCACCACGTCGTAACTGAGGCCGGAGCTGGCGACGGTGCTCGCGAGCGTGTTCAGGTCCTCGCAGGTGGCGTTCAGCGGCAGGTTCGACACGTTGCGGCTGAGCGAGACCCGGAAGTCGTTGAGCGCGGTGTCCTGGGCCCGCTTCAGCACCGCGTCGCGGTTGAGCCAGTACGCGATGCCGGACGCCGAGACGGCGGTGGTCAGCGCGACCGCGGCGAACACCGCGATCAGCCGCACGCGCAACGAGCGCAGGCGGCGCCACGGGCCGGAGGAGAACCGGGCCGTCGTCTGTTGGTCAGTCACAGGAGCCTGTCGTTACGGAGGCCGTCAGCGCGCGCGGCGGGATATCGCCGGCGCCGGACGGAGGTGGGCGGGTGCGTCGGTCGGGCCGGTCACGCCGGCGGGTCCAGCCGGTAGCCGACCCCGCGCACGGTGCGGATCAGCGTCGGCGCCGAGGGCACGTCCTCGACCTTGGCCCGCAGCCGCTGCACACAGGCGTCCACCAGCCGGGAGTCGCCCAGGTAGTCGTGCTCCCAGACCAGGCGCAGCAGTTGCTGCCGGGACAGCGCCTGCCCGGGCCGCCGGCTGAGCTCCAGCAGCAGCCGCAGCTCGGTCGGGGTGAGCTGGAGGTCCGCACCGTCCTTGGTGACCGTCATCGCCGCACGGTCGATCACCACGGTCCCGTACACGGACGAGTCCGAGCTCTCCCGCTCGCCGCGCCGCAGCACGGCCCGGATCCGGGCGTCCAGCACGCGGGGCTGCACCGGCTTCACGACGTAGTCGTCCGCGCCCGACTCCAGGCCGACCACGACGTCGATGTCGTCGGACCGGGCCGTCAGCAGGACGATCGGCAGCTGGTCGGTGCGGCGGATCCGGCGGCACACTTCGAAGCCGTCGATTCCGGGCAGCATGACGTCCAGCACGATGAGGTCCGGCCGCTGCTCCTTGAAGAGCCTCAGGCCGTCCTCGCCGGACGCGGCGGTGGCCACGCGGTGGCCCTGGCGGGTGAGGGCGAGTTCGAGGCCGGTGCGGATGGCGTCGTCGTCCTCGATCAGAAGGAGGAAAGGCACGGCCTCATTCTGGCTCACCCGGAGCGGCGAATCACCCCCCACTGTCCGCTCGGGGGTCGCACCCGCCCCGCCCGCCGCGCGACCGGGAACCGGAATGCCCGCCACCGGCGTCCGTCAACGGCGGGACAGCGGCAGGGACGAAAGCCCCGGGCCTGTGACAGCCCTGTGACAGTCGACGGACAGCGCCATCACAACCGGCGGGCAGGATTTTCCGTGTCGCCGCAGGACAGCGGGCCGATCGGCCCACTGGACGGCGGCGACGGAACCGCTCGAACCGATCCAGAGGGGGCGCACGATGAACGCCACGCTTCAGACCCGGACCAACCCGGCCGTCCGGACCGCGCGTTCGTCAGCGACCGCCCACCGGAGCCGTTTCGAGACCGGGGCCGAGGAGGTCTCCGGTGCCGTGATCGCACGGGGGTGCGCGCACAGCACGGGTGCAAGCACTGTCGCCCGCCGGGTGAGCGGCGGCGGCAGGACGGGGGAGCTGTACGGGATCGGCCACCGGGGGAACACGGCCGACTCCGCCGCGACCTTGACGCTGCGGGGGATCCTCCCCGTCCGCGTCGAGGGCGCGGACACCCCGGCGGGGAACCGGGGAATCGCGGGAACGGGCCTGCGGAAGGCCGACTCGGGGGAGTCGGCCGGCCGCGAGGCCGCCGGTGCGACGCTGCTGCGGCTGAACCCCGCGGCGGCCCGCACCACCGAGCGGACGGCGGGCGGGGCGGCGTTCACCGCGGCGCAGGGCGAGCGCCCGGCGGTCGCGGAGGACCACATCACGGAGTTCACCGCGTACGTGCGGGAGCGCCGCGCCTCCCTCTACGCCACCGCCTACCACCTCACCGGTGACCGCTACGAGGCCGAGGACCTGCTGCAGAGCGCGCTCTTCAGCACCTACCGGGCCTGGGGCCGGATCACCGACAAGGCCGCGGTGGGGGGCTACCTCCGCCGCACCATGACCAACCTGCACATCTCCGCCTGGCGGCGCCGCAAGGTCAACGAGTACCCGACCGAGGAGCTGCCGGAGACGGTCGGCGACACCGACGCGATGGGCGGCACCGAGCTGCGCGCCGTGCTCTGGCAGGCGCTGGCCAAGCTGCCGGAGAACCAGCGGACCATGCTGGTGCTCCGCTACTACGAGGGCAAGACCGACCCGGAGATCGCCGACGTGCTCGGCATCAGCGTCGGCACCGTCAAGAGCAGCATCTGGCGCGCGCTGCGCCGGCTGCGCGACGACGAGCAGCTGAACACCTCGGGCGACACGATCCGGGCGTTCGGCGAGCTGGTCGCGTAACGCGACCGGGAATGGACTCCCGTCGGGGGACGGGTAGCAGGACGGAAACGGACCAGGCGGCGCCGGCTCGGGGGAGCGGCGGCGCAGGGGGGAGCCGTGACCGTCCGGGGAAGGCGGCGGGCCCGGTGCGGGGGAGACGCACCGGGCCCGCCGTTCCGCGTTTCCGCCGTTCCGTGTTTACGCCGTTCCGCGTGCCCGCTGTCCCGGTCTCCGCCGTTCCGCGTGCCCGGCGCACCCGTGCGAGGGGCGGCCGTCGTTCAGACCGCCGAGAGCTCCCCGGCCCGGGCCGCCGCCCGGATCCGCCGCTCGGCCTCGGCCCCGGCGCACGGACGCGCCCCCAGCGCGACCTGGCGGCCGACGATGCCCCGCTCGGCCCGCATCAGCCGCCAGCCGCGCCGCACCAGCACGGGCAGCGACTTGCGGCCCTCGCGGACGTCCCGGCGCAGCCGCCACCAGGCGGTCGTGAGCGCGCCGTTGCGCAGGCACAGCGCGTCGCCCAGCAGCTCCGCCGCGGCGCAGTCGGCCGTGATCTCGGCCGCGAAGATGCCCTCGGCGACGAAGGCGGTGGCCCCGTCGAGCTCCAGCACCCTGGTGGAGACCCGCCCGTTGGCCGGGATCGAGTACACCGGCACCTCGGCCCGGCCGGTGTCGCACAGGGCGCGGATGGCCGCCAGGGCCTGGTCGCGGTGCCAGGAGAGCGGGGAGTCCCAGTCCACCGCCCCGTCGGGCAGCAGGGGCAGGCTGGGGTCGTCGCCGTCCTTGTAGAAGTCGTCGAGCTGGAGCACGGGCAGGCCGCTGCGCTCGGCGAGCGAGGACTTCCCGGAGCCGGAGGGCCCGGAGAGCAGGATCACCCGGGCAGGGGCTGTCGGCACAGGGTTCAGCGGGGAGTCACTCACGGGACACCAGTCTGACGCATCGGGGCCCGATGCCGAAACCCCGCGGATCACACCGCCCGCGCGACCGCCGGGGCGAGGAGCGAGGCGTGCAGCAGCGGCAGGTACCGGCTGTCGACCTGGAGGTACACCGGGTGATCGGCGCCGGGCGCCCGGTACGCGGTGGCGGCCCAGTCCTGGTCGTGCCAGACGTCCGGCTCGGGGGCCTCGAAGGTGCCGCCGACGGCCAGCTCGAGCGGGTCGCGGTCGCGCGCGGTGAAGACGACGAGCGGGGCACCGGGGGTGATCCGCAGCTTCCCGGCGACGTAGTCGGGCCGCCCGCCGGGGCCGTCGGCCCGCCCGCCGGGGCCGTCGGCGCGGGCCGAGCAGGGGATCCGGACCGGCCGCCCGGCCGCCAGCCGGCGCTTGGTACGGGCCACCCCCAGTGTGCGCAGGAACCCGTCCGCGAACAGGGCCATCAACTCGCCGACCAGCTCTCCCACGGACGTTCTCCCCCTCGGTGCGCGGTTGTCGGCCCCAGTCTGCGCGGCCGCTCCGGGGCGGCGGCAGCGTCGAACGGCTCGACCCGGTGCGACGAAAGTCGACGGCCGCGGCGGCCGGGGCAACGGCGCCGACGGGCGGGCCCGGGAAGTACGACGGACCCGCGCCAGGGGGGGAGAGGCGCGGGTCCGTCCTGTGACCGTCCGGGCCCTGGGGGGGTGAGGGCACGGGGGACGGCCAGTCTGTGGAGTTGTCACCGACTCGCGGTCACGGAGCGTAGCAGCTCCCGGGGGACCGTAGGTCAGATACCCATCGGGTGCCAGACCGTCTTGGTCTCCAGGAACGAGAGTAGCCGGTCCGTTCCGGGAGCATTGGTCCAGTCCTGGGCGAACGGGTCCGGTTCCGGTCGGATCACCCGCTTCAGGGTATCCGCGGCCAGCACCTCCAGGCCGCCCGCCGCGCCGGGACCGTCGGCGGCGATCGCGCCGGTCAGGTCCAGCGCGTTGACGTCCTGGTGCGAGGCCAGGGTCGGCGCGATGTCGGCGGTCCGGCCGGACAGGATGTTGACCACGCCGCCCGGGACGTCCGAGGTGGCCAGCACCTCGCCCAGGGACAGCGCGGGCAGCGGCGCGTCGGCCGCGGCCGCCACCACCACGGTGTTGCCCGTGGCGATCGCCGGGGCGATCACCGAGACCAGGCCGAGCAGCGAGTGACCGTAACCGGCCTGCGGCGCGACGATCCCGACCACGCCGGTCGGCTCCGGGGTGGAGAGGTTGAAGTACGGACCGGCGACCGGGTTGGCGCCGCCCGCGATCTGCGCCACCTTGTCGGTCCAGCCCGCGTACCAGACCCACCGGTCGATCGCGGCGTCCACCAGGGCGGCGGCCTTCTTCGCGCCGACGCCCTCGGAGAGCGCCACCTCGGCGGCGAACTGCTCCCGCCGGCCCTGCAGCATCTCGGCGACCCGGTACAGCACCTGGCCGCGGTTGTACGCGGTGGTGCCGGACCAGCCCTTGACCGCCGCGCGGGCGGCGACGACCGCGTCGCGGGCGTCCTTGCGGGTGCCGAGCGGCGCGTTGGCCAGCCACTCGCCCTTCGCGTCCGTCACCTCGTACACCCGCCCGCTCTCGGAGCGCGGGAACTTCCCGCCGACGTACAGCTTGTAGGTCTTGAGGACATCAAGACGGCTCACGACATCAGACATCGAGGTAGGCCTCCAGACCGTGCCGGCCACCCTCGCGGCCGTAGCCCGACTCCTTGAAACCGCCGAACGGCGAGGTCGGGTCGAACTTGTTGAAGGTGTTGGCCCAGACCACGCCGGCCCTGAGCCTGCTGGCCGTCCAGAGGATGCGCGAGCCCTTCTCCGTCCAGATGCCGGCGGAGAGGCCGTACGGGGTGTTGTTGGCCTTCGCGACCGCCTCGTCGGGGGTGCGGAAGGTCAGCACCGACAGCACCGGGCCGAAGATCTCCTCCTGGGCGATCCGGTGGGCCTGGCTGACGCCGGTGAACAGCGTCGGCCGGAACCAGAAGCCGGTGCCCGGCAGCTCGCACGCGGGCGACCAGCGCTCGGCGCCCTCGGCCTCGCCGGCGTCGGTCAGCGCGGTGATCCGGGCCAGCTGCTCGGCGGAGTTGATCGCGCCGATGTCGGTGTTCTTGTCCAGCGGGTCGCCGACCCGCAGGGTGCCCATCCGGCGCTTCAGCGCGTCCAGCAGCTCGTCCTGGACCGACTCCTGGACCAGCAGGCGCGAACCCGCGCAGCAGACGTGGCCCTGGTTGAAGAAGATGCCGTTGACGATGCCCTCGACGGCCTGGTCGAGCGGCGCGTCGTCGAAGACGATGTTGGCGGCCTTGCCGCCCAGCTCCAGCGAGAGCTTCTTGCGGGTGCCGGCCACCTGCTTGGCGATCGCCCGGCCGACCGGGGTCGAGCCGGTGAACGCGACCTTGTTGACGTCCGGGTGCGCGGTGAGCGCCGCACCCGTGCTGCCGTCGCCGGTGACGATGTTGACGACGCCCTTGGGCAGACCCGCCTGGCGGCAGATCTCGGCGAAGCGCAGCGCGGTCAGCGGGGTGGTCTCGGCCGGCTTCAGCACGACCGTGTTGCCGGTGGCCAGCGCCGGGGCGATCTTCCACGCCAGCATCAGCAGCGGGAAGTTCCACGGGATGACCTGGCCGGCCACGCCCAGCGGCTTCGGGTTGGGGCCGTAGCCGGCGAAGTCCAGCTTGTCGGCCCAGCCCGCGTAGTAGAAGAAGTGGGCGGCGACCAGCGGCAGGTCGACGTCGCGGGTCTCGCGGATCGGCTTGCCGTTGTCGATCGACTCCAGCACGGCCAGCTCGCGGCTGCGCTCCTGGATGATCCGGGCGATCCGGAACAGGTACTTGGCGCGCTCGCTGCCCGGCAGCGCCGACCAGTCGGCGAAGGCGGCCCGGGCGGCGGCGACCGCGCGGTCCACGTCCTCGGCGGTGCCGCGGGCGAACTCGGCGAGCACCTGCTCGGTGGCCGGGTTGACCGTCTTCAGCGCCTCGCCGCCGGAGGAGTCGACGAACTGCCCGCCGATGAAGTGGCCGTAGGAGCTGGCGATGTCGCCGGCCGCGGCGGGCGACTCGGGGGCGGGGGCGTAGCCGAAGAGGCCGCCCGCCGGCTTGCCGGCCGGCTCGGCCGGGGCCTGCGGCGAGGCCGCGGGCGCTTCGGTCTTCTTGGTGTTCTTGGCCATGATTCTCAGTCCACCGTCACGTAGTCGGGACCGGAGTACCGTCCGGTGGTCAGCTTCTGGCGCTGCATCAGCAGGTCGTTGAGCAGGCTGGAGGCGCCGAAGCGGAACCAGTGCGGGCTCAGCCAGTCGTCGCCGAGGGTCTCGTTGACCATCACCAGGTACTTCATCGCGTCCTTGGTGGTCTTGATCCCGCCGGCGGGCTTCACGCCGACCTGGACGCCGGTGGCCGCGCGGAAGTCGCGGACCGCCTCCAGCATCAGCAGGGTGACCGGCGGGGTCGCGTTGACGGCGACCTTGCCGGTCGAGGTCTTGATGAAGTCGGCGCCGGCCAGCATCGCCAGCCAGGAGACGCGGCGCACGTTGTCGTACGTCTGCAGCTCGCCGGTCTCGAAGATCACCTTGAGGTGGGCGTAGCTGCCGTCGGGGCGGCGGCAGGCCTCCTTGACGGCGACGATCTCGTTGTACACGTCCAGGTAGCGGCCGGAGAGGAAGGCTCCCCGGTCGATCACCATGTCGATCTCGTCGGCGCCGGCGGCGACCGCGTCCGCGGTGTCGGCGAGCTTGACCGGGAGCGCGGCGCGCCCG
This sequence comes from Kitasatospora sp. NPDC089913, assembly GCF_044748625.1. Taxonomy (NCBI): domain Bacteria; kingdom Bacillati; phylum Actinomycetota; class Actinomycetes; order Kitasatosporales; family Streptomycetaceae; genus Kitasatospora; species Kitasatospora sp. NPDC089913. The sequence goes on from NZ_JBIVGI010000043.1 coordinate 17,226, forward strand.
GCGGGGAAGGCGGTGGCGACGGAGGCGACCTGGATGTCGGTGCCCCGGAGCGCCGCCTTCGCGGTGGCGACCATGTCCGGATAGACACAGATCGCCGCGACGCGGGGGGTGGTCGGGTCGGTGGGATCGGGGGTCCTGCCCTTGGTGCACAGTGCGCGCACCTTGCCGACCGTGTCCGCGCCCTCGAGCGTGGTCAGGTCGATCATCGAGATGGCCAGGTCGATGGCGTACGCCTTGGCCGTGGTCTTGATCGAGCGGGTACCGAGAGTGGCGGCGCGCGCCTCCAGGCCGACCTGGTCGACACCGGGCAGGCCGTGCAGGAAGCGACGGAGCGAGGCCTCGGACGCCGCGACGTCCTCGAGACCGCTGCCCGCGACGCCGGGGGCATTGGCTGCAAGAGTGGACATAGTCACCACACCAGCATATCTACGCGCGTAGTCAATCGCCAGAGGCGCCGCGCATCGATGCCGGACCGAGATCTCCGTGCCCCGGCAACCGTGATCGTCACCCCTGTGGATCGCGCGGGCCATGGGGCAGAATCGTCGACATGACCGAATCCCACGGCGAGCCCCGACCGGGCCCGGCCGGTTCCGATGGGGAGCCCGTGTACGCCGACCGCGTGTACCGCTCCGTTCCCGGCGTGATCTCCGGGGTGCTGTTGCTGGCCGTCGCGGCCTGGCTGATCGGGGACGCGGCCCTCAACGGCAGCGGCAAGACACCGTGGGTGTCGCTGGCCGCCGTCCCGGTGTTCGCCCTCCCGGTGATCGCCTACACCCTGCGCCCGGCCGTCCGGGCCGACGAGCGCCGCCTGGTCGTCCGCAACCCGCTGCGCACGATCGTCGCGCCCTGGGCCGCCGTGGACGTGCTGCGCGCCGGGTACTCGGTCGAACTCCTCGCCGAGGGCAAGAAGTACCAGGTGTGGGCGGTGCCGGTGTCGCTGCGCCAGCGCAAGCGCGCCGCCCGGGCCCGCGAGCGCGGCGGGCAGGCGCACAGCTCCCGGCTCGGCATGGTCTTCGGCGCGGGCGGTACGCCGTCCGGGGTCGGGGTGCAGGGCTCCACGGACCCGAACCGGGCCTGGTCCGACCAGGTGGTCGGCGTCCTCCAGGACATGGCCGAGCGCAACGCCTCCCGCCCCGACGCGGCCGGACCGGTCGTGGTCCGCTGGTGCTGGTGGATCATCGCTCCGACGGTGGCCGGTCTGATCGCCCTGATCACCGTGATCGCGGTCTGACCCGCCCGCGTCCGCACGTACGAGGAGGGCCCGCCGGCACTGCCGGCGGGCCCTCCTCGTACGTACGGCCGTGTCAGCCGGCGATGCCGGCCGCCGCGGCGAGGTCCCGCTTGACGGTGGCGAGCAGCTCGGCGGCCCGGGCGCGGGCGTCCGCGAGCCCGGCGGCCGAGGCGACCGGGAGCACGACCTCCAGGTAGCACTTCAGCTTGGGCTCGGTGCCCGAGGGGCGGACCACGATCCGCGCCGAGCGGACGGCGTCGCCCGCCAGGTAGTAGCGCAGGCCGTCGGTCGGCGGCAGCTCGGCGGACCCGGCGGTGAGGTCGTCGGCGCGGGTGACGGTGAGCCCGGCCAGGGTCGTCGGCGGCCGCTCGCGCAGGGTGCGCATGGCGTCGGAGATGACCGAGAGGTCCTCGACCCGAACGGACAGCTGGTCGGTGGCGTGCAGGCCGTGCTCCAGCGCCAGGTCGTCCAGCAGGTCGGTCAGGGTGCGGCCGGAGCGCTTGAGGGTGGCGGCGAGCTCGGCGACCAGCAGGGCGGCGGTGATGCCGTCCTTGTCGCGCACGCCCTGCGGGTCGACGCAGTAGCCGAGCGCCTCCTCGTAGCCGTAGCGCAGGCCCTCGGCGCGCGAGATCCACTTGAAGCCGGTGAGGGTCTCGGCGTAGTCGAGCCCGGCGGCCTCGGCGATCCGGCCGAGCAGGGTGGAGGAGACGATGGTGGTGGCGAGGGTGCCGGTGGCCCGCTTGGAGACCAGCGCGGCGCCCAGCAGCGCGCCGACCTCGTCGCCGCGCAGCATCCGCCAGCCCTCCGCGCCGTCGGCCGGGACGGCCACCGCGCAGCGGTCGGCGTCCGGGTCGTTGGCGATGACGATGTCCGGGCCGGCCTCGGCGGCGGTGCGGAAGGCGAGGTCCATCGCCCCCGGCTCCTCCGGGTTGGGGAAGGCGACGGTCGGGAAGTCGGGGTCCGGCTCGGCCTGCTCGGCGACCACGGTGGGCGCCGGGAAGCCGGCCCGGTCCATGGCGGCGAGGAAGGTGTCGCGCCCGACGCCGTGCATCGGGGTGTAGACGACGTCGAGCTCGCGCGCGGTGTGCGGGTCGACGATCGACGCGGCGCGGTCGAGGTAGGCCTCGACGACGGACTCGTCCACCGTCTCCCAGCCGTCCGCGGCCAGCGGGACCTCGGTCAGCGAGCCGATCGCGTCGATCTCGGCGGCGATGCCCGCGTCGGCCGGCGGCACGATCTGCGAGCCGTCGCCCAGGTAGACCTTGTAGCCGTTGTCCTGCGGCGGGTTGTGGCTGGCGGTGACGGTCACACCGGCGGCGGCGCCGAGGTGGCGGACCGCGAAGGCGAGCACCGGGGTGGGCAGCGGGCGCGGGAACAGCAGCGCGCGCAGGCCGGCGCCGACCACCACGGCGGCGGTGTCGCGGGCGAAGTCGTAGGACTTGTGGCGGGCGTCGTAGCCGATCACGACCAGGTCGCCGAGGCCCTGCCGCTTGACGTAGGCGACCAGGCCGGCCGCGGCCCGGATCACCACGGCGCGGTTCATCCGCATCGGGCCGGCGCCGAGCTCGCCGCGCAGGCCGGCGGTGCCGAACTGGAGGCGGTCGGCGAAGCGGTCGGCCAGCTCGGACCAGGCGAGCTTGGCGTTGGCGTCCGCGTCCGGGGTCTCGGCGTCGGCGAGCAGCGCGGCGAGCTCCTCGCGGGTCTGCGGGTCCGGGTCCTCGGCGAGCCAGGTACGGGCCCGGGCGAGGAGGTCGGTGGTGGTTGCCTGCGTCATGGCTGCAGCTCCATCGGGAAGTGCGTCGGTGGTCGGCCGGGAGGTGACTCCGGACCGGGCCGGCCCGGACCGGACCCAGCGGGTCGGGCGGGTCGGGCGGCGGTGGCCGGAGGGTGCCGCGGGGCGTCCTCGGACGGGGACGCCGGGTGCGGGCGGGACGTGGTGGCTCGGACGGGCGTACCGGCGGTGCGGGGTTCTACGGGGCCGTGCGGTGCTTGCGGGGGTGCGCCGGTCCGGGCGGGGCCCACGGGGTCGCGCGGGGCCCGCCGGTCGTGCGGAGCGGGGCGGACGGGACGGGGGATGCGGGAGGAGCGGGAGCAGCGGAAGGAGCGGGAGGTGCGGGACGAAACGTACGGCGCGCGGGCGGCGGGACGCGGTGTCCGCGGCCCCCCGGGCGGCGGCGTGTCGGACCCGGGCACGCGGACGGGGCCCGCGGGCGGCTGTGATCACCGGATCACGCCCGTCCGCGGGCCCCGTCGCTCATGTCGCTGTCGCCCCGGCGTCAGATCCGCTCGAGGACCTTGGCCAGCAGCGCGCCCATCCGCTCGGCGGAGGCCTTGCCGGCCTCCAGCACCTCGGCGTGGTTGAGCGGCTCGCCGGTCATGCCGGCCGCCAGGTTGGTGACCAGGGAGATGCCCAGCACCTCGGCGCCGGCCTCACGGGCCGCGATGGCCTCCAGCGTGGTCGACATGCCGACCAGCTCGCCGCCGATCACCCGGGCCATGTTGACCTCGGCCGGGGTCTCGTAGTGCGGGCCGCGGAACTGGACGTAGACGGCCTCGTCCAGGGTCGGGTCCACCTCGCGGCAGAGCTCGCGCAGCCGCTTGGAGTAGAGGTCGGTGAGGTCGACGAAGTTGGCGCCCACGATCGGCGAGTCCGCCGTCAGGTTGATGTGGTCGCTGATCAGGACCGGCTGGCCGGGGACCCAGGTCGGGCGCAGACCGCCGCAGCCGTTGGTCAGCACGATGGTCGCGCAGCCGGCCGCGGCGGCGGTGCGCACGCCGTGGACGACGGTGGCGACCCCGTGGCCCTCGTAGTAGTGGTTGCGGCCCAGGAAGATCAGGGCCCGCTTCTCACCGATCCGGACCGAGCGGATCGTGCCGGCGTGACCGGCCACGGCGGGGGCGGGGAAGCCCGGGAGGTCGGTGACCGGGAACTCCGCCACGGTCTCGCCGAGGGCGTCGGCGGCCGGCACCCAGCCGGAGCCCATCACCAGGGCGACGTCGTGGCGCTCGGCACCGGTCAGCTCGCGCAGGCGCTCGGCGGCGGCCTGGGCGGCGGCGTAGGGGTCGGCGGAGACGACCGACTGAGGAGATGCGTTCACACGTCCGAGGATAGACGGGAAATGGCTACGCGCGTAGAAAATCCTGGTACGACGTGCCGGATCGTTACCCGGATGGCGTGAACGTACAGCTCCGGGGCGGCGGAACGGTGCCGCGACCCGGAGCAATCTCCAAAGAGGTCTCAGCAGGGACGGCGGCGCAGGTCCAGCACGTAGTCGTCGGGGGCGCCGGCGCTCTCCGCCGCGTCCGCGATCAGGCCCAGGTAGCGGGCCGCCGGCAGGCCGCCCTCGTAGTCGTTGAGCACGTACGTCCAGACCGGCACGTCGCCGTCCAGGGTCTGCGCCCGCAGCCTGGTCTTGCGGTAGATGCCGAGCTGGACGCCCTCCCAGCGGTCCAGCCCCTCCTCGTCCATCGGCGACACGTCGTACAGCGAGACGAAGACCTGGTCCTTCTCGTCCTCCACCACGGTGGCCAGCGAGCCCTCCCAGCCGAGGTGCTCGCCGCCGAAGGTCAGCCGCCAGCCGGACAGCCAGCCCGTGCCGCGCAGCGGCGAGTGCGGGGCGCGGCGGGTCATCTGCCGGGCATCGAGGTTGGTGGCATACGCGGCGTAAAGGGGCATGGGGCGAAGCCTACGTTCACCGGCCGATCCGACAGAAGCCCCGACCCCGGCGTGGCAGTGCTCCCGGCGTGCGGGACAATGGGTGACGTGACTCGGATCGTGATCATCGGTGGCGGACCAGGCGGCTACGAGGCGGCGCTCGTCGCGGCCCAGCTCGGCGCGGAGGTGACCGTCGTCGACCGCGACGGCCTGGGCGGATCGGCGGTGCTCACGGACTGCGTGCCGTCGAAGACGCTGATCGCGACGGCGGAGGTGATGACGACCTTCGACAGCTCGTACGAGGAGCTGGGCATCATCGTCGCCGACGACACCCCGCACATCGACTCCCCGGCCAGGGTCGTCGGTGTCGACCTCGGCAAGGTCAACCGCCGGGTGAAGCGCCTCGCGATCGCGCAGTCCCACGACATCACCCAGTCCGTCACCCGCGCCGGTGTCACCGTGCTGCGCGGCCGCGGCCGGCTGGGCGGCGGCGGGCAGGCCGTGGACGGCTCCCGCGAGGTGCTGGTCGACGCCCCCGACGGCAGCGTGCAGTCCCTGCGCGCCGACGCGGTGCTGATCGCCACCGGCGCCCACCCGCGCGAGCTCCCCGACGCCCAGCCGGACGGCGAGCGGATCCTGACCTGGACCCAGGTGTACGACCTGGAGGAGCTGCCGCGCGAGCTGATCGTCGTCGGCTCCGGCGTCACCGGCGCCGAGTTCGCCGGCGCCTACCAGGCGCTCGGCTCCAGGGTCACCCTGGTCTCCTCGCGCGACCGGGTGCTGCCCGGCGAGGACCCGGACGCCGCCGAGGTGCTGGAGGAGGTCTTCCGCCGCCGCGGCATGAACGTCATGAGCCGTTCCCGCGCCGAAACGGTCAAGCGGATCGGCGACACGGTCGAGGTCACCCTCTCCGACGGCACCGTGGTCGAGGGCACCCACTGCCTGATGGCCGTCGGCTCGATCCCGAACACCGCGGGGATGGGCCTGGAGGAGGCCGGGGTCAAGCTCAACGACTGGGGCCAGATCCAGGTCGACCGGGTGTCGCGCACCTCCGCCCCCGGCGTCTACGCGGCCGGCGACTGCACCGGCGTCTTCATGCTCGCCTCGGTCGCCGCCATGCAGGGCCGGATCGCGATGTACCACGCGCTCGGCGACGCGGTGCAGCCGCTCAACCTCAAGACCGTGGCCTCCAACGTCTTCACCGACCCCGAGATCGCCACCGTCGGCTACACCGCGGCCGATGTGAAGTGCGGCAAGATGGACGCGGTCGAGGTCAAGCTCCCGCTGCGCGGCAACCCGCGCGCCAAGATGCAGGGCATCCGGGACGGCTTCGTGAAGCTGTTCTGCCGCCCCGGTACCGGCATCGTCGTCGGCGGCGTGGTCGTCGCCCCGCGGGCCAGCGAACTGATCCACCCGATCGCGCTCGCGGTGGACGCCAATCTGACGGTCGAACAGGTGGCCAGCGCCTTCACCGTCTACCCGTCGGTCTCCGGCTCCACCGCCGAGGCCGCCCGCCAGCTCCACATCCGCAAGCGCGACGCGGGCGAATCCTGAGCCTCCGGTGCCCAGTTGAGGGCGGTCGCCGTTCGGCGGCCGCCCTTCGCGCGTCCGGGGGCGTCACCCGGACGGCGGGCGCAGCCCCGGCGTACCGGCGGCGCGAATTGTACGGTCACGCGCCGCTCGGGCGTGAGCAATTCCCGCTACTAGCAGCAAACGCCTGAAAGCAGACGGTCACGCAGGTTACCGTCGGTTCTGTGTTTGCAGCAGAACGTCGCCAGTTGATCCTCGAAATGGTGCGCGCCAACGGAGCCGTCTCGCTCCGGGAGTTGGCCCGCGTCGTCCAGACCTCCGAAGTGACCGTACGCCGCGACGTACGGGCGCTGGAGGCAGAAGGGCTCCTCGACCGCCGGCACGGCGGCGCGGTGCTCCCCGGCGGCTTCAGCCGCGAACCCGGCTATCCGCAGAAGACCCACCTCTCCGCCGCCGAGAAGAGCGCCATCGCCGATCTCGCCGCCGGACTGGTGGAGGAAGGCGACGCCGTGGTGGTCGGCGCCGGCACCACCACCCAGGAACTCGCCCGCCGACTCGCCCGGGTGCCCGGGCTGACGGTGGTCACCAACTCCCTCCTCGTGGCCCAGGCCCTGGCGCACGCCAACCGGGTCGAGGTGGTGATGACCGGCGGCACCCTGCGCGGGTCCAACTACGCCCTGGTCGGCAGCGGTGCCGAACAGTCGCTGCACGGACTGCGGGTCACCAAGGCCTTCGTCTCGGGCAGCGGGCTCACCGCCGAACGCGGACTCTCGACCACGAACATGCTCTCCGCGAGCGTGGACCGGGCACTGGTGCAGTCGGCCGCCGAGGTCATCATCCTCGCCGACCACACCAAGCTCGGCGCGGACACCATGTTCCAGACCGTCCCCACCGAGACCATCACCCGGCTGGTCACCGACGAGCACGCCACCGCGGACGACGCCACCGCCCGCGAACTGGACGCGCTCGCCGACTGCGGGGTGCAGATCGACCTCGCCCCGCTCGGGGCCCCGCCGCCCGGCGACGCCCCGGTCCACGGCACCGGCAGCGGCCCCGTCCACCAGACCCAGCCCGGTCCGCTGGCCCGCCGCAGCGCGCCGCCGCCCGGCGGGGCGCCGCTGCCCGGCCAGCGGCGGCCGGGCACCCACGGCGGTCCCGGCGGGCCGGGCGGGCCCGGTGGACCGCTGCCGGTCAGACTCGCCGAACTGGGCCTGCCGCGCGGGCGCTGAGGCCCGCGGGGCGGGGGCGCCGCTCCGGCGCTTCGGCTTGCCGTCGCGTCGCCGTGCCGCCGTGCCACTGCGCTGCCGTGCCACCGCGCCGCCGTGTTGCCGTACCGCCGCTCTGCCGCAGCACCGTGTTGCCGCGTCGCCGTACCACCGCACCGCCGCCGAAAACGTGACCGGTCCGCACACCCGAAGGTGTACGGACCGGCGGCGGACCTCTCGGTGCCCGATCGGGCCCCGGATCAGTCCTTGATCTCGCAGAGCGCCGCGCCGCTCGAGACGCTCGCACCCACCTCGGCCTTGAGGCCGACGACCGTGCCCGCCTTGTGCGCGTTCAGCGGCTGCTCCATCTTCATCGCCTCCAGGACGACGATCAGCTCGCCCTCGGCGACGACCTGACCCTCCTCCACCGCGACCTTCACGATGGTGCCCTGCATCGGCGAGGCCAGCGTGTCACCGCCGACCGCCGAACCGGCCTTCTTGGCACCGACCCGGCGCTTGGCCTTCGCGGCCCCCGCACCGGCCGCCGGGGCGGCGGCGACACCCAGCGAGGACGGCAGCGAGACCTCGATCCGCTTGCCGCCGACCTCGACGACCACGGTCTCCCGGCCCTCCGCCTCCTCGCCCTCGCCGGCGGCACCGGCGAACGCGGGAATCGTGTTGTCGAACTCGGTCTCGATCCACCGGGTGTAGACCGTGAACGGTCCCTCGCCGCCGTGCACCTCGGGCGCGAACGCCGGGTCGGTCACGACCGCCTGGTGGAACGGGATGGCCGTCGCCATGCCCTCGACCTTGAACTCGGCCAGCGCGCGCCGCGCCCGCTCCAGCGCCTGCTTGCGGTCCCGGCCGGACACGATCAGCTTGGCCAGCAGCGAGTCCCAGGCGGGGCCGATGACCGAACCGCTCTCCACACCCGAGTCCAGCCGGACGCCCGGGCCCGACGGCGGCGCGAACAGCGTCACCGTGCCCGGCGCGGGCAGGAAGTTGCGGCCCGGGTCCTCGCCGTTGATACGGAACTCGAAGGAGTGACCCCGCACCTCCGGGTCGTCGTAACCGAGCTCCTCGCCGTCCGCGATCCGGAACATCTCCCGGACCAGGTCGATCCCGGTGACCTCCTCGGTGACCGGGTGCTCCACCTGCAGACGGGTGTTGACCTCCAGGAAGGAGATCGTGCCGTCCGTCGCCACCAGGAACTCGCAGGTGCCGGCACCCTCGTAGCCGGCCTCCTTGAGGATGGCCTTCGACGCCCGGTACAGCTCGGCGTTCTGCTCGGGGGTCAGGAACGGCGCGGGCGCCTCCTCGACCAGCTTCTGGTGCCGGCGCTGGAGCGAGCAGTCACGGGTGGACACGACCACCACGTTGCCGTGCTTGTCCGCGAGGCACTGGGTCTCGACGTGCCGCGGGTTGTCCAGGTAACGCTCGACGAAGCACTCGCCGCGACCGAAGGCGGCGACCGCCTCCCGGACCGCCGAGTCGTACAGCTCCGGGATCTCCTCCAGGTTGCGGGCGACCTTGAGGCCGCGGCCGCCGCCGCCGAAGGCCGCCTTGATGGCGACCGGCAGACCGTGCTCCTGGGCGAAGGCGACGATCTCCTCGGCACCCGAGACCGGGTCCGGGGTACCGGCGACCAGCGGGGCACCGGCGCGCTGCGCCACGTGCCGGGCGGTCACCTTGTCACCCAGGTCGCGGATGGCCTGCGGCGGCGGGCCGATCCAGGTGAGGCCCGCGTCGAGCACGGCCTGGGCGAAGTCGGCATTCTCCGACAGGAAGCCGTAGCCGGGGTGGACGGCGTCCGCACCGGAGTCGGCGGCGGCCTGGAGGACCTTGGCGATGTCCAGGTAGCTGGTGCCGGGGGTGTCGCCGCCCAGCGCATAAGCCTCGTCGGCCGCGCGGACGTGCAGCGCATCCCGGTCCGGCTCGGCGTAGACGGCGACGCTGGCGATACCGGCGTCCGAGCAGGCCCGGGCGACGCGGACAGCGATTTCCCCGCGGTTGGCGATGAGCACCTTGCGCACTGTGGCTCCCTTCTTGAACCTCGTTGAGTTTATGGATTCCTGGGCAGTACCGGCGAGTAGCCCCAGGTTGTGAACTATCCCACACAGAGGGTGATGCGCCCGAGCGGGCGGTGGGCGGCCCGACGGGAGTATGTGCAGGTGGTGGCGCATGCGGCCTGGGTGGTGCGGCGACTGCGCTCGGTGACGGGGCGGCGTGGCGGCGTGACGGGTACGGCGGGCCGGGTGGCACCTGCCGTCGGTCTGCGTGCCGTTGGTGCGCGTGCCGTTGGTGCGCGTGCCGTTCAAGGAGCGGGGGTGGATGCGGGGGTCGGGCCGGGAGTCGGTGCGGGAGTCGGTGCGGGTGCCGTCGTGGACGCCGTCGCCGACGCCGTTGCGGGTGCGACCGCGGGCGTGGTTCCGGGAGTGGTTCCGGCGATGGTGTCCGGACCGCCCGGAGGGGTCGGCGGGTGCTCGACGGCCAGGGCGGTGACGTCGGCGATCTGCTCGACCACGTCCGGCCCGTACGCGCCGGGGTTGACCACCTTGAGCAGCAGGGCGAAGGTGCCGTCCGTGCCGTACAGGCGGACCAGCCGGCGGTGGTGGGCGACCAGGTGGCGGACGCCGGCGTGGTTGGCGATACCGGTCTGGCCGGAGATCAGGAAGACCGGGCGGCCGTGCCCGGGCGTGGCGAGCCGGGCGAGCAGGACGTACTCCCCGGCCCGGAGGTCGGCGGCGTACGAGCGGCCGCCGATGGTGATGGTGTTGTCCCGCACCTCCCGGTCGTTGGAGATCACGACCCCCGGCAGGCCCCAGGCCAGGTGGGCGGCCATCCGGTCGTTGGAGACGGGGCCGCCGAAGCAGAACTCGGTCTTGGTGCCGAGGCCGCGCGGGGCGGCGTCGTGCGCGACCAGGTCGGTGTGCGCGCCGCACTCCTTCACCAGGGCGGCCAGTTCCATCAGCGCGTAGGCGTCGCGCCGGGTGACCGTCCGGGGGTGCGCGCCGGTGCCGATGCTGCGGTTGACCACGATCAGGCACTCGCTGCCGGCGGGCAGGCCGAGGAAGTCCCTGGTCCGTTCCAGCCGGCGTCTTCGGCGCAGGCTCTGGCCGAGCCAGCCGAGGACAGCACTGATCGCGCTGGCCACCAGGCCCAGCAGGACGTTGAGCAGACTGTCGGTCATCCGCTCGCCATCTCCCCCGTCGGTTTGGAGCGTCGGCGCCGTCCGGGCGCCCCTCTAGCGTGCATCACATCGGATTGTCGGATGGTGAGATGGCGACAATTGTGCCGCTCTTTGGCGCGTGGGCGACGCCCCGGCGGCGTTCCGGTGGCCGACTTCCGGCGCGTGGGGGACGCTCCGCCGCGACCGGGCCCGCGGTGCGCGCGGGTCCGTCGTATGCGCAGGGCCCGGTGCGGGTGCGGGGCTTCGGCGCGGGGCGCCGTGGGTGCGGGTGCTGACCGTGGGCGCGGGCGGTCGGGCTGCGGATCCGGTCGGCCCGTCAGACCCAGAGGTCGGTGATCCGCACGCCGAGTTCGGCGAGCAGCCCGCGCAGCAGCGGCAGCGAGAGCCCGATGACATTGCCCGGGTCGCCGTCGATGCCCTCGACGAACGGGGCCGAACGGCCGTCCAGGGTGAACGCCCCGGCCACGTGCAGCGGTTCGCCGGTCGCGATGTACGCGGCGACCTCGGCGTCGTCCGGCGTGCCGAAGCGGACGGTGGTGGAGGCGGTGGCGGAGGCCTGCCGGCCGCTGACGGTGTCGATCACGCAGTGGCCGGTGCGCAGCACGCCCGCCCGGCCGCGCATGGCCTGCCAGCGGGCCAGTGCCTCGGCCTCGTCGGCGGGCTTGCCGAGGGCCTGGCCGTCCAGCTCCAGCACCGAGTCGCAGCCGATCACCAGTTCGCCCTCGGTGAGCGTGACGGCGACGGCCTTGGCCTTGGCCTTGGCGAGCACGAGGGCGAGTTCGGCGGGGGTGGCGGCGGTGATGGCGTCCTCGTCGACGCCGCTGACCACCACGCGCGGGTCGAGGCCCGCCTGGCGCAGCAGCCCGAGCCGGGCGGGGGAGGCGGAGGCGAGCACGAGGGAGCGACGGTCGGTCATGCCACCAGGGTAGAGGGCTGCTCCGGGCGGTCGTTCCGCGGTCGTCAGACCATCAGCAGGACGGCGATCACCAGCGCGAGGACGGCGAGCACATGACCGGCCCGCTGCAGCCGTCGCTGCATGCGCCGTGCTTCCGGGGAGGGCTCGTCGCGGGGGTCTGACCAGAGCATCGTTCCAGGGTGCGCCCCCGGTCGGCGGGACGCCTGAGTATCCGTACTCAGCTTTCGGGGCAATCCGGGCCCTCGGCGGGGTGCTCCTTCCTGCCCGCACTTTGCAAAGTGGGCACTTTGCAAAGTGCGGCTACTGAGCGGGCGCCGAAGCGTCCCGGTGCGGCCCGATGTGCTCGTTGTGGGGGTGTGAGCTGGGGAAACACGCGGTTTTCGCGCGGATTTCGCTGGGCGGTCGCCCGCTGCGGGGCCCGCTCCGCACCGGTCGGAGCGGGCCCGAGGAGCGTGCACTTTGCAAAGTGCACGCTTTGCAAAGTGCGCCCACCGCATCGACGCGTCCACGCGTCCACGCCCACACTCACGGACCCACGCGCGCACCGACGCCGACCTGCCCAGGAGGGAACGGCATCGGGGAGGAACGGCACCGGCAACAGCAACGGCCGCTCGGCACTGCAGCGCGCAGTGCCGAGCGGCCGTTCCCACCGTCCCCCGACGCCGACGTGGCGGCACCGGGGACGGTCGGCGCCGAGCGGTGCTAACCGGCCCAGCCGGAGGTGCGCCAGGCGTTGACGCCGGGGCGCGGGGTCGCGCGCAGCCGGCGCGCGCGGTCGTTCCAGGCGGAGTCCGGGCCGGCGCCCGCGCGGCGGGCCGCCTCGGCGGCGGCCTGCGCGGCGGCGGCCCGGGACTGGACCACCGCCAGGACGGTGGCCAGCTCCTCGGGGGTCGGCTGCCCGTGCAGCACATGGATCGGGGCCATGCTCAATCCTCTCGCGATCCTCCTGAGAGGAGCCACTACAGCGGAATGTTGCCGTGCTTCTTCGGGGGCAGCACCTCGCGCTTGCCGCGCAGCGCGCGCAGGCCGCGGACGATGTGCCGGCGGGTCTCGCTGGGCGCGATGACCGCGTCCACGTAGCCGCGCTCGGCCGCCAGGTACGGGTTGAGCAGGGTGTCCTCGTAGGAGGCGATCAGCTCGGCCCGCTTCTCGTCGGCGAGGCCGGCCGCGTCGGCCTCGGCGATCTCCCGCCGGTGGAGGATGTTGACCGCGCCCTGCGCGCCCATCACGGCGATCTGCGCGGTCGGCCAGGCCAGGTTGAGGTCGGCACCGAGGTGCTTGGAACCCATGACGTCGTACGCCCCGCCGAAGGCCTTGCGGGTGATCACGGTGATCAGCGGGACGGTGGCCTCGGCGTAGGCGTAGATCAGCTTGGCGCCGCGGCGGATGATGCCGTCCCACTCCTGCTCGGTGCCGGGCAGGAAGCCGGGCACGTCGACGAAGGTGATGACGGGGATGTTGAAGGAGTCGCAGGTGCGGATGAAGCGCGCGGCCTTCTCGCTCGCGGCGATGTCGAGGCAGCCCGCCAGGTCCATCGGCTGGTTGCCGACGATGCCGACCGGGTGGCCCTCGACCCGGCCGAAGCCGGTGATGATGTTGCCCGCGTAGAGCGGCTGGGTCTCCAGGAACTCGCCGTCGTCGAGGATGTGCTCGACCACGTGGTGCATGTCGTACGGCTGGTTCGCCGAGTCCGGCACCAGGGTGTCGAGTTCGAGGTCCTCGTCGGTGACGGAGAGGTCCGCCTCCTCCGGGAAGGCCGGCGGGTCGGAGAGGTTGTTGGAGGGCAGGTACGAGAGCAGGCTCTTGACGTACTCGATCGCCTCCTTCTCGTCCGCCGCCAGGTAGTGCGCGTTGCCGGACTTGGTGTTGTGGGTGCGCGCGCCGCCCAGCTCCTCCATGCCGACGTCCTCGCCGGTGACGGTCTTGATCACGTCGGGGCCGGTGATGAACATGTGCGAGGTCTGATCGGCCATCACCACGAAGTCGGTGATCGCGGGGGAGTAGACCGCGCCGCCCGCGCAGGGGCCCATGATCAGCGAGATCTGCGGGACCACCCCGGAGGCGTGCACGTTGCGGCGGAAGATCTCGCCGTACAGGCCGAGCGAGACGACGCCCTCCTGGATCCGGGCGCCACCGGAGTCATTGATGCCGATGACCGGGCAGCCGGTCTTCAGTGCGAAGTCCATGACCTTGACGATCTTCTCGCCGAAGACCTCGCCGAGCGAGCCGCCGAAGACGGTGAAGTCCTGCGCGAACACCGCGACCTGACGGCCGTCCACGGTGCCGTAGCCGGTGACCACGCCGTCGCCGTACGGCCGGTTCTTCTCCTGGCCGAAGTTGGTCGAACGGTGCCGGGCGAACTCGTCGAACTCGACGAAGGAGTCCTCGTCCAGCAGCTCCACGACGCGCTCGCGGGCCGTCAGCTTGCCCTTGGCGTGCTGCTTCTCGACCGCCTTGGCGGAGCCGGAGTGCACCGCCTCGTCGATCCTTCGCCGGAGGTCGGCGAGCTTGCCGGCGGTGGTGTGCGGGTCGTGCGACGCCTCGGTCATTCCGGTGGCTCTCCCTGATCCTGGGCCGCGACCTGTTTTCGGTGGCGCGGGCCGGGTGGGGGCGGCGCGGACGAGGGGTGCAGGGCGGCACAACGAACTACCGTTGGGTAGCGTAGCCAGCGCGGAGGGTCGGCGTAATGTCCGGCGGTTATGGTCAGCGCCACAGTGTCGTCGGCCCCCGTTCCGGGAGACGATGGGACGGCGTATGGGACGGCGTACGGCCTCCCGGCCGGTGCGGGGCGCGGTGTCCGCCTAGGGTGAGCCGCATGACCTCCGACACCCCCCGCCGCAGTGGACTGCGCGGCCTCGGCCACGCCGGGCCGTCGCCGTGGACCGATCTGGACCGCCCGCCGCTGGACGCCGCCACGCTCCGCCGGGACCTGGTGCGCCCCGGCGGGCTCTGGACCTCGCTGGACGTCGTCGAGGAGACCGGCTCCACCAATACCGACCTCGCCGCCCGGGCCCGCGCGGGCGCCCCGCAGGGCGCGGTGCTGATCGCCGAGTCGCAGAACTCCGGCCGCGGCCGGCTGGAACGGCAGTGGAGCGCGCCCGCCCGTTCCGGTCTCTTCCTCTCCCTCCTGCTTCGCCCGGACGAGGTACCCGTCGAACGGTACGGCTGGTTGCCGATCCTGGTCGGCGTCGCCGCCGCGAGCACCCTGGGCCGGGTCGCGGAGGTCGAGGTCGGCCTGAAGTGGCCCAACGACCTCCAGGTGGAGGTCGACGGCGCGGAGCGCAAGATCGGCGGCATCCTGACCGAACTGGGCGGCGGGGCGGTGGTCGCCGGTCTGGGCCTCAACGTGTCGTTGCGGGCCGCCGAACTGCCCGTGCCCACCGCCGCCTCGCTCGCCCTGGCCGGTGCCGCCGTCACCGACCGGCCCACCCTGCTGCGCGCGCTGCTGCGCGAGTTCGCCGAGCTGTACGGGGAGTGGACGGCCGCCGGGGGCGACCCGCACACCAGCGGCCTGCTGCGCGCGTACGCGCAGCGCTGCACCACGCTGGGCCGGCCGGTGAAGGTGCTGCTGCCCGGTGACCGGGAACTGGTCGGCGAGGCGGTCGCGGTGGACGGCGCCGGGCAGCTGGTGGTCCGCACCCCGGACGGCGGCCGACGGGCGGTCGGCGCGGGGGACGTCGTCCATGTGCGCCCGGAGCCGCGCGACGGGCGGTAGCGCGGGCACCCGGAACGGCCCGGGCGGTGCGGGGCGGCGCCCGGCCGGGGCGTACGCGGGCACCGCGCCGTCCCTGGGTCGGGCCTCGCGCCGGGCCCCGCGCCGTCCCTGCGCCGGACGGGTCGCGCGCCGTGCGCCGGGCGGGTCACCGTGCCTCCCCTTACCTCCCCTTGACTCGGGCGGATGCCCCGGATCGCGCGATTCCGTGCGAACATTCCACCTGGCAGCAGTGTGAGGCGCGCCACTGCCCGAACGGGGGCGGCCGCGCCCGCACTGGCACGACACGAGGCGAGTGCGGCGACCGCACGGGGACGGACCGGTGGCAGAGGACGGCAGCAACGGCGGCGGCCACGGCGCCGACGGCAACGGCGGCCCGGCGGGCTCCGACGACCAGACCGTCGCCCTCGACCTCGAACGCCTGATCCTGGACGCGCCACGCCGCTACACCCCGTACCAGGCCGCGCGGGCCGCCGACGTCCCGATGGAACTGGCCACCCGCTTCTGGCGGGCGATGGGCTTCCCGGACATCGGCCAGTCGCGGGCGCTGACCGACGGCGACGTGATCGCGTTGCGCCGGCTGGCGGGCCTGGTCGAGTCGGGTCTGCTGAGCGAGTCGATGGCGATCCAGGTGGCCCGTTCCACCGGGCAGACCACGGCCCGGCTCGCGGGCTGGCAGATGGACACCTTCCTGGAGAACCTCACCCAGTCCGTCGAGCCCGGTCTCACCCGGGCCGATGTCGCCTACCCGCTGGTCGAGCTGCTGCTGCCGGAGCTGGAGCAGTTCCTGGTGTACGTCTGGCGGCGGCAGCTGGCCGCCGTCACCGGCCGGGTGGTGCAGGCGGCCGAGGACAACGAGATCACCAGCGGCCGGCTCGCGGTGGGCTTCGCCGACCTGGTCGGCTTCACCCGGCTGTCCCGGCGGCTGGAGGAGGAGGAGCTCGGCGAGCTGGTCGAGACCTTCGAGAACACCTGCTCGGACCTGATCGTCGGCCGGGGCGGCCGCGTGATCAAGACGCTCGGCGACGAGATCCTCTTCGTCTCCGAGGACCCGGTGATCGCGGCCGGGATCGCGCTCAGCCTGATCGAGGCGCTGGCCGAGGACGACACCATCCCCGCGCTGCGGGTCGGCATGGCCTTCGGCACGGTCACCTCGCGGATGGGCGACGTGTTCGGCACCACGGTGAACCTGGCCAGCCGGCTCACCTCGATCGCGCCCAAGGACGCGGTGCTGATCGACGGCGAGTTCGCGGCCGCGCTGGAGCAGTACGGCAGCGTCGCGCCGGCCGGGGAGGACGGGTCCGGGCTGGCCGACGCCCTGTCGGTGGCCGCTGGGCTGCCGCCGACCGGTCACCACGGGCCGCTGCCGGAGGCCGGGCACCGGTTCAATCTGCAGCCGATGTGGCGCCGTCCGGTGCGGGGGCTCGGGCTGGTCGAGCCGTGGCTGCTCTCCCGGCGGCCGCACGGGGAGTAGGGTCCCGGCCTCGTACGGGCCTGGTCACGGGCCTGGTCACGAGCCTGGTCACGGGCCTCGTCACCGGTCCCTCCGCCGATTCCGGCAACGGCCCGTCACCGGCGGAACCGCCCCGCCCGTCACCGCCCCCGTGGCCGTCCGTCATCGCTGCGCGCCGCCCTCCCGCCGTCCTACGGGCGCCCTCCCGCCGTCCGACGGGCGCACGACGGGCGCCCGTCGGGCCACGCCGAACGGTGGAAGGCGCGCGCGGTCCGGCGAATCCCGGCTCCCAAACAGGGCATAACCGAACGAAACCGCCATAGTCTTGGTGCAGGCGCTCCGGTCCGGGCGGCCGGAGTGGCGAACCGTCGGGCGGGTAACCGATGTCGGACGGGTAGGACCTTCGGGAGCCTTCGGTGGTGGCACCGGTACGGACGGTGCGGGCACGGCGGTCGTCCGCCGGCCACCAGGAGGACCGGGCACAGGGAGCGAGGCGAGCCGGTGAGCAGTGAGGCGATCATGACGGACCGCGACTGCGACCGGACGCGGCAGCCGGCGGCCGGCGGTCCGGTGCCCCCGGCTCCCGGAGCGCCCGGCGATGCCCCCGTCGGTGCCGCGGCCACCGACGCGCGGCTGACGGCCGTGGTCGAGCTCGCCCAGGACATGGCGGGGGCGCTCACCCCGCTGGAGGCGGTCCGGGCCGCCGCCGCCCGTGCCACCGCGGCGCTCGACGCCGCGATGGCCGCCGTCTCGGTCTGGGACCGCGAGTCCGGGCGGCTGCGGGTCCTGGTCAACCACGGCGAGCTCTCCCCCGGCGAGGAGGAGCTGCCCGAGGACGAGTCCTACCCGGTCGCCGACTTCCCCGAGATCGTCACCTACCTGGAGGAGCGCTGGAGCACCGGCCGGCTGCCGCGCGCCTGGGTGCAGAGCGCCGACAACTCCCAGCCGCACGCCGGGCACACCCACCCGACCGCCGGCGCGTACTGCCAGGAACGCGCCGCCGCGCTGCGCCGACGCGGCCGGGCCTGCTGCGTGGTCGCCCCGATCGTGCTGCACGGGCAGGCCTGGGGCGAGCTCTACCTGGCCCGGACCGCGGGGGCGGCCGAGTTCACCGAGGCCGACGCCGACTACGCGACCCTGCTCGCCGCCCAGATCTCGGCCGGCCTGGCCCAGACCGAGCGCCTCGCCGACCTGCGCAAGCTCGCCTTCTCCGATCCGCTCACCGGCCTCGCCAACCGGCGCGCGGTGGACGCCCGGCTGGAGAGCGCGCTGGCCGCCCACAACCGGGACAACACGGTGGTGTCCCTGGTCGTCTGCGACGTCAACGGCCTCAAGCGGGTCAACGACCAGCTCGGGCACGAGGTGGGCGACCGGCTGCTGGAGCGCTTCGCCCACCAGCTGTCGCTGGCCGCGGCGAAGCTTCCCGGGAGCCTCGCGGCCCGGCTCGGCGGTGACGAGTTCTGCCTGCTCGTCGAGGGCCGCAAGGCGGACGAGGTGGTCGCCGTCGCCGAGGAGCTGTGCGCGCGGGCGCTGGCCCTGGCCGAGGGCGAGGGCGTCGCCTGCGGGATCGCCTCCACCGGGGACTCCATCGGTCCCGTCACCACCCCCGACCGGCTCTTCCGGCTCGCCGACGCCGCGCAGTACCGGGCCAAGGCCGCCCGCGCTGCGCACCCGGTGGTCGCCGGCCGCAGCCACGGGCCGGGCTTCGCCCCCGACCCGACGGTGCTGCTCGCGGACGCCGCCGACCCGCAGTACCGCACCGACGGGCGCCCCCGCTCCGGCGGCCGGGCCGGTACCGGCGACCGCCGGCGGTTCCGCGGCGCCGCGCACAGCGCCGATCCCGGCCAACTGCTCACGGCGGTGCTCGCCGCGCTCGACCGGCAGGGCGCCGCCCGCGCCGTCCACCCGGCCGACACCATGGGCAAGCTCGCCGTCGTCGCGGAGACCACGGCCCGGCTGCTGGACGCGGTCGGCTGGTGGATCTCCTACGTGCCGCCCGGGTCGCAGCTGATGCACACCGCGCGGCACGCCGTCTACCGGATGACCAGCGGGCCGAGCAGCACCCGGGCGGAGACCCAGCGCGCCCAGATCGAGGCCCCGGACGCCGTCTTCGACCTCCGCCACTACCCGCTGACCCGGACCGCCGTGCGCGGCGGCGCCTTCGCGCTGCGCGCCGGGGCGGCGGGCAACGACCCGGCGGAGGAGGCCATGCTGGTGGTCGCCGGTTACCGCGGCATGGTCGCGGCCGGTGGCCAGAACCCGGCGGGCGGCTGGCTGCTCGAACTCTTCGCCGACGACGCCACCCTCCCGCTCGGCCAGGTCGCCTCGGCCCTCCGCGCCCTCGTCGCCGTCGCCCTCGCGGGCCCCGCCTCCCCGCCCGGCACCTGACCCGCGGCCCGGTCCCGGGGCGGCGTCGGGACCCGGGTGCCCCGGGGAGTGTGGTGCTTCGGTGACCGGTTGGTTCCGAGCCGGTCGCGGTCCGGTTCCGGGGGTGGGCGGGGCGGGGCGGGCGTGGGATGGTGTCGGCGGTCGGCGGGCCGTCGGGGTCGCGCCGGATCGATGACGGGGGTTGATTCCTGTGCGTGCTCGGGTGACGGGCCTGGTGCTCTCCGCGGTGCTCGCGTTCGGCGGGACGGCGCTGGCGGCCGCGCCGGCGGCCTCGGCCGCTCCGGCTGCGTCCGTGGCTTCCGTGGCCTCGGTGGCTTCCGTTGCCTCCGCGACCGGGGCCGGGGTGCGGACGGCGGCGGGGCAGGGCGCCGGGCAGGTCGGGGCGGCGACGGAGCGTCACGACGCCGCGCAGCTCGCCGCGTCCAAGGACAAGTCGAAGAAAAAGAAGAAGAAGGGCCTCGGCAAGATCATCGGACTGGTGATCGGCATCGGTGCGGTGCTGTTGGTGATCGCGGTGATCGTCGTCGTGGTGCTGATGCTGCGCCGCCGCAACCGCTCCTGAGGCCTGCCCCGGTCCCGGTCCGCCCGGGCGTGCTCAGTCCCGGGCGGGGCCGAGTGCGCCCAGGACGGCCGCGACGACCTGGTCGGCGTAGCCGGGGTCGAGCGGGCCGAGGCCGTGCAGCCACCGGTAGTACAGCGGGCCGTAGAGGAGTTCGACGGCGAGGTCGAGGTCCGCGTCGGCGCGCAGCTGTCCGGCCTCGCGCGCGGTTCGCAGGCGTTCGCGGGTGACGGTCAGCAGGGGGTCGAGCAGGCGTTCGCGGTAGTCGCGCAGCAGGGCGGGGTCGGTGAGGACCTCGGCGGTGAGGGCGCGGCCGGTGCGGTCGAAGGCGGGGTCGGCGAGTTCGAGGGCGGTGAGCCGCAGGACGGTCCGCAGGTCCTCGCCGAGGTCGCCGGTGTCGGGGAGGGCGAGACCGCCGGAGGGGTTCTCGTTGGCGGCGAGGAAGGCGTCGAAGACGACGGCGCCCTTGGAGGGCCACCAGCGGTAGATGGTCTGCTTGCCGACGCCGGCGCGGGCGGCGATCTTCTCGATGGTCAGCTTGCCGAAGCCGAGTTCGGCGACGAGTTCGGCGGCGGCGGTGAGGATGGCGGCGCGGCTCTGTTCGCTGCGGCGGCTCGGGTCGGGGGCGGTCTGCGGTCCGGTCATGGGCGCCATTCTAGCGAGACAACGAGACGATCCGTCTCGTCTTGACAGTGCGGATCCGCCGGGGCATTCTGGTGGCACGTCAACGAGACGAACCGTCTCGTCTCGACAGAGACGGTCGCAGCACAGCCTTCCGAGAGGACCACCGAGATGACCCGCTCCGCCCATGTCGCCATGGTCTCCATCCCGGCCCACGGCCACGTCAACCCGAGTCTCGCCCTGATCGCCGAGCTCGTCGCCCGGGGCCACCGGGTGAGCTACGTCAACGCGCCGTCCTTCGCCGACACGGTCGCGTCCACCGGCGCCACGCCCGTCCCGTACGACACCGCGCTGCCGCTCGACGGCGACCCCGCCGGGTGGCCGGAGGACCCGGTCGCGGTCCAGGACGTCTTCCTCGACGACGCCCTCGCGATGACCCCGGCGCTGCTGAAGCTCTTCGCCGAGGACCGGCCCGACCTCGTGCTGTACGACATCGGCGCCTTCGCCGCCCGGGCGGTGGCGCAGGCGCACGGCGTGCCGGTGGTGCAGCTGTCGCCCACGATGGTCGGCTGGGAGGGCATCGAGGAGGACATGGCCCCGATGTTCGAGATGCTCCGCACCGGGCCCGGCGGTCCCGAGCACTACCGGCGGTTCGCCGACTGGCTGACCGGCAACGGCCTCGCCGTCCAGGACGTCGAGCGGGACGTCGAGCGGTTCAAGAACCGTCCGGACCGCGCGCTCGCGCTGATCCCCCGGGCCCTGCAGCCGCAGGCGGACCGGGTCGACACCGACCGGATCACCTTCGTCGGCCAGTGCTTCGGCGACCGCTCGCACCAGGGCCGCTGGCAGCGGCCCGCCGGGGCGGACAAGGTGCTGCTGGTCTCGCTCGGCTCGGCCTTCACCGACCGGCCGGCCTTCTACCGGGCCTGCCTGGAGGCCTTCGGCGGCCTGCCCGGCTGGCACGTCGTCCTGCAGATCGGCCGCCACACCGACCGGGCCGGGCTGGGCGAGGTGCCGGCCAATGTGGAGGTGCACCGCTGGGTGCCGCAGTTCGACGTGCTGGCGCAGGCGGACGCCTTCGTCACCCACGCCGGCACCGGCGGCGCGAGCGAGGGCCTCTTCCACGGGGTGCCGATGATCGCGGTGCCGCAGGCCGTCGACCAGTTCGCCAACGCGGACTCGCTGGTGGCGCTCGGGGTGGCCCGGCGGCTGGACACCGAGGACGCGACCGCCGAGGCGCTGCGCTCCGCGTTGCTGGAGCTGACCGGGGACCCGACGGTGGCCGGGCGGCTGGCCGAGGAGCGCGCCGCGGTCCGGGCCGAGGGCGGCACGGCGCGGGCGGCGGACCTGGTCGAGGCGGAGCTGCGGTGAGGCGGGGCGGGCCTCGCCGAGGAGCTGGGCCTGACCCTGGTCGGGTCGGGGCTGCGTGGGGCGGGGCGGGCCCGGTCGGGGTGGGGCGAGGGGGCGAGTCGGGCCCGGGCGCGGTGGCGCGGCTCAGGCGATCCGGTCGGGCCGGGTGTAGACGTTGGCGCCCTCGCCGCGCAGGAAGCCGACCAGGGTCAGGCCCAGCTCCTCGGCGAGGTCCACGGCCAGCGAGGACGGCGCCGAGACCGCGGCCAGCAGCGGCACCCCGGCCAGCGCCGCCTTCTGGGTCAGTTCGAACGAGGCCCGGCCGCTGACCAGGAGCACGTGGCCGGTCAGCGGCAGCAGGCCCTCCCGCAGCGCCCAGCCGACCACCTTGTCCACCGCGTTGTGCCGCCCGACGTCCTCCCGGGCGCACAGGAGTTCGCCGGTCCGGCCGTCGAACAGGCCGGCCGCGTGCAGGCCGCCGGTGGAGTCGAAGGTGCGCTGGACGGCGCGCAGCCGGTCCGGCAGGGCGTAGAGCAGCGCGGGCGGGACGCTCAGCGGGTCCGCGTCGACCGGGTGCCGGACGTGGGTGCGCACGGCGTCCACGGTGTCGCGGCCGCACAGTCCGCAGGCGCTGGTGGTGAGCAGGTTGCGGTGGGCGGAGAGCGGCAGCGGGCGGCCGGTGTCGCGCAGCGTCGCGTCCACCACGTTGTAGGTGTTGGCGCCGTCCGCGTCGGTGCCGGCGCAGTAGCGCAGCGCCGCCAGCTCCTCGCCGGTGGCGACCAGGCCCTCGCCCACCAGGAAGCCCGCCACCAGGTCGAAGTCCTGGCCGGGGGTGCGCATGGTGACGGTGAGCGGTTCGCCGCCGAGCCGGATCTCCAGCGGTTCCTCGGCGGCGAGCGCGTCGGGCCGGGTGCTGCGCCCGTCCCCGCGCAGCCGGAGCACCCGCCGCCGTGCCGTCGCCCGCGTCATCGTCCCGCCCGCCTTCCCGTCCGCCGCGCCCGGCGTTGCGCCGTCCGCCTCCCCACAGCGTGCGGCACCGGCCCGGTTATTCGAAAATCCTGATGACCGGCCGGTCCGGCCCGGGGAGTTTCGACCGGGCCGAGATGGTTGTCATATCTCCATTCACCTGCTGAGATGATGCATATGGATATGCACAGTGCTGCGGCCGCCCACGCGCCGCTCGTCCAGGTCGGCAAGGCCGACGTCGGCGCCGAGGACGTGCTGGCCGTCGCCCGGGGCAACGCCCGGGTCGAGATCGGCCCCGACGCGATCGCCGAGATGGCGACCGCGCGCGCCCGGATCGACGCCCTGGCCGCCGAACCGCGCCCCGTCTACGGCGTCTCGACCGGGTTCGGCGCCCTCGCCGTCCGGCACATCAGCCCCGAGCTGCGCGCCCAGCTGCAGCGCTCGCTGGTGCGCTCGCACGCCGCCGGGATGGGCCCGGTGGTCGAGCGCGAGGTCGTCCGCGCGCTGATGTTCCTGCGCATGAAGACCCTCGCCAGCGGCCGCACCGGCGTCCGCCCGCTGGTCGCGCAGACCATGGCGGCCCTCCTCAACGCCGGCATCACCCCGGTGGTCCGCGAGTTCGGCTCGCTCGGCTGCTCCGGCGACCTCGCGCCGCTGTCGCACTGCGCGCTCGTCCTCATGGGCGAGGGCGTGGCCACCGGCCCGGACGGCGTCGAGAAGCCGGCCGCCGAACTGCTCGCCGCCGCCGGCATCGAGCCGGTCGAGCTGCTGGAGAAGGAGGGCCTCGCCCTCATCAACGGCACCGACGGCATGCTCGGCATGCTGGTCATGGCCATCGCGGACCTGCAGCGGCTGTTCACCACCGCCGACATCACCGCCGCGATGACCCTGGAGGCCCTGCTCGGCAGCGACAAGGTGCTCGCCCCCGAGCTGCACGCCCCGATCCGCCCGCACCCCGGCCAGGCCGCCGCCGCCGCCAACATGCTGGCCGTGCTCCGCGGCTCCGGCCTCACCGGCCACCACCAGGACGACGCGCCGCGGGTCCAGGACGCCTACTCGATCCGCTGCGCCCCGCAGGTCGCCGGCGCCGGCCGCGACACCCTCGCGCACGCCCAGCTGGTCGCCTCCCGGGAGCTGGCCGCCTCGGTCGACAACCCGGTGGTGCTGCCGGACGGCCGGGTCGAGTCCAACGGGAACTTCCACGGCGCCCCGGTCGCCTACGTGCTGGACTTCCTCGCCATCGCCGCCGCCGACCTGGGCTCGATCTCCGAGCGCCGCACCGACCGGCTGCTCGACAAGGCCCGCTCGCACGGCCTGCCGGCCTTCCTGGCCGACGACCCGGGCGTGGACTCCGGCCTGATGATCGCCCAGTACACCCAGGCGGCGCTGGTCAGCGAGAACAAGCGGCTCGCGGTGCCGGCCTCGGTCGACTCGATCCCCTCCTCGGCCATGCAGGAGGACCACGTCTCGATGGGCTGGTCCGCCGCGCGCAAGCTGCGCCAGTCCGTGGAGAACCTCGGCCGCGTCCTGGCCGTCGAGCTCACCGCCGCCGCCCGGGCGCTGGAGATCCGCCGGCAGGCCGGCACGGGCGCCGAGCCGGCGCCGGCCACGGCCGCGGCGATGGAGGCCGCCCGTGCCGCCGGGGTCGGCGGCGCCGGTCGCGACCGCTTCCTCTCGCCGGACCTGGAGGCCGCCGCCGCGCTGGTCGCCTCGGGCGAGCTGGTGCGGGCCGTCGAGCGGGTCACCGGCCCGCTGGCCTGACCTCCGCGCCGCACCGCACGGACGGGGCGGGTGACCGGTGGCCGCGAAGGCCGCCGGTCACCGGTCCCAGTCGCTCTCCGGGGCCTTCGTGCCGCGCTGCTCCTGGATCCGCTCGGCGAGCGCGGAGGAGACGTTGACGCCGACGATGCCGCCCCAGCACACCAGCAGGCCCCAGAAACCGGAGCTGCCGGCGGCGATGCCGGACAGCGGGATGCCGAGCACCAGCGAGATGATCGGGAGCCGGGTCGCCGACCGGCCGCCGAAACGGCGCGGCCCGTACCCCGGACGGGCGTACGCCCCGGCCGGTCCGTGGCCCTCGGCGGGGCCGTAACCGTCGGCCGGGCCGAGCCGCTCGGCCACCCGGCGCTCCACCCGGGCGTCCAGGCGGGCGTCGATCCGGGAGAGGAAGGAGTCGACGAGTTCCGACTCGTACTCCGGGCCGAGCTCCTTGCGGGCCTGCAGCGTGGCGTCCAGATCGCGCCGCAGATCGTCCTGACGAGTGTCCATGGGCACCAGCTTCCTCCCCCCGGGGACCGCCGGTCCATCGGTCCGACGGGGATTCAGGGCGGTCTCAGGGGTATCTCAGGGTCACCCCGAGACGGGCCCGCGCCCCGCCCGGGGACCGCTCCGGGAGGTCTCGCCCGATGTCCCGTCGGGCGAGACGTCTTTGCCAGCGGCCGTCCGCTGCTGCACAGTCGTCCGAACAGCTCGCATCCGGAGGTACCGCCATGACCGCCACCGACGACGCCGGCACGGTCGGTCCCTCCGCCCGGCTGCTCCAGCTCTTCGAGGGGCACCGGCTCACCCCGACCCAGCGGCGGATCGCGCACTCGCTGGTCCGGCACGCCACCGAGGCGCCGTTCCTCTCGAGTGTCGAGGTCGCCGAACTCGCCGGTGTCAGCCAGCCCTCGGTGACCCGGTTCGCGGTGGCCCTCGGCTACGACGGCTACCCGGCGCTGCGCAAGCAGCTGCGCGAACTCGGCGCCGGCGAGGCAGCCGCGCCCGAGACCCCGGCCGACGCCGTCCGCAACGAGCACCAGCAGGCCGTGCTCGCCGAGATCGAGCACCTGCGGCACCTGGCCGAGCTGCTCGCCGACCCCGAGCCGATCGCCCGCGCCGCCCGGCTGCTGGCCGCCTCCCGCCCGCTGCCGGTGCTCGGCCTGCGGGCCGCCTCCGCGCAGGCGCGCGGCTTCGCCTACTTCGCCGCCAAGGTGCACCCGGACATCCGGCTGCTGGACGAGGGCGGCAGCATGCTCGCCGACCGCCTCGAACAGGCCGCGGCCGCGGGCGCGAGCGTGCTGCTCTGCTTCGCCCTGCCGCGCTACCCGCGCGAGCTGATGGACGCCCTGGCGGTGGCCCGGGAGTGCGGGCTGACCGTCGTCACCGTGGCCGACAGCGTCTTCGCGCCGGTCGCCAAGCTCTCCGACCTGATGCTGCCGGCCGCCGTCGGCACCGGGCTGGTCTTCGACACCGCCTGCGCTCCGATGATGCTGGGCCGGGTGCTGCTGCAGACCATGTGCGACGAGCTGCCGGGCGCCGAGGCGCGGTTGGAGGCCATCGAGCAGTCGGCGGCCGCCCGGGGGCTGTTCCTGGAGTAGCCCGGCCCCCCGGGGCGGGGCTGGGGGGCTGTTCCCGGTGCGGTCCGGCCTGGTGGTCCGCCGCGGGTCAGGCCTCCAGGGTCCGCCGGATCCGGCGCAGGGTCGCCCGCATGCCGGCCCGGTTGTGCGCGGCCCGCCGCTCCGGGGCGACACCGCTGAAGACCTTGCCGAGCAGTTCGGCGGCGGGTGCGCCGCGCCCGGTCCGCAGGTCCCGCCAGTACTCGGTGAGGATCGTGCCGCCCTCGCCGTCCGGCGCGAACCGGTAGCCCCACTCGGCGATCGGCAGCCCGAACGCGTCCACCCGGAACGCGAAGTCGCTGCCGGGGCGGGCCGTCGTCACCCGGCAGGTGGTGAACCAGACGAACAGGCCGCGCCGGTTGAAGCCGACGAACCGGTCCCCGGCCCGCAGCGGTCCCCGTCGCGCCCACACCGCCCGGCACTCGGGGCTCCACTCGCCGGTCCGCCGGACGGTGCTGACGGCCCGGTAGACCTCCGTCGGCGTGGCGGCCACACCGATGCTCTCCTCGACGCCCCACTCGCGGTCCATCGCCCGCCCTCCCCGTTCGTCCGCGCGGCCAGGAACCACCGCCCCGGCGACCGTACCCGCAGGTTGGCGATCCGCCCAGGGCGGGCATCATTCCGGTCAGGGGGTGCCGCCATGCGTGTGATCCACGAAATGAAGTTCGTCGGCCGGCTCGCCTCCGGAGCCGACGAGTGGTCCTGCCCGACCTGCGGACGGCGCGTCACCCTGCGCCGTCTGCCCGATCCCGAACTCACCGTGCTCGACCCGGGCGACGAGAGCGTCGTCCATGTCGGCGTCATCGAACCCGACGCCCGCGCCGCCGCGGCCGCCGAACAGTACGGCCTCGGCCCCGTCCAGGAGATCCCCCGCCCACCCCGGACCCCGGCACCGCCCACGCCTTCCGGCGCCCGGTCCGCCGAGGGCCCCGACGACGCCGACCGCCGCTGGCTCGCCGAGATCGGCATCGACTGGGACGGCGACGCGGCGGCCTGAGGGCCGGTCAGCGCCGGGGCGCGTACAACGGCAGGTCCACGGTCGGCAGTTCGTCCGTGAACGGCGCGGTGAGCGGCACCGGCTCGCCGTACCTGCCGCGCAGCACGCCCCGGTACTCCCGGTCGCGCGGGTGGGTGAAGTACGTCCAGGTGCCCTTGCGGGGGTCGACGGCCAGGAGTGCGGCGAGCCCCGCGGCGGCGTACCAGTCGGCCCCGGGAGTGGTGCCGCTCGCCCCGTCGGCCCTGGCGGCCACCTCCACCGCGAGTGCCGCGTCCCGGGGGTCGGCGAGCCACTCGTCGCTCCTTCCCCAGTCGGTGGGGAGGACGACGAGGTCCGGGGTCGCGTAGTCCTCGTCGTCGTCCGGTGTGCCCACGGACGAGACCTGGTAGCCGGCGAGCCCGGCCGGCAGCCGCTGGTCGAGCCGGACCCGCAGCCGGCCGACGGTCCCCGCGTGCTTGCCGCAGGGGGGAGGGGCCGCGATCAGGGATCCGCCGATGATCTGCACACGGAGGCCGGTGGTTCGCGCGAGCTCCTCGGCGATGTCCCGGAGTCTGCCGGGGGCTGCCTTCATCGGGTCTCCGTGGGGCGGGGCTGGGCCGAGTGGCTGGTGTCGGCCGTCGTTCAGCGTAGCGGGGGTACGACCTCGCCGCGGGCGCTGATCGGATGTGCGCAGGTCTGGCCGAAGGCTGAATGTTTGGATATATTCAGCGAAGTCGAGCCTGAATGAATTCATCCGCAAGGAGGCCGGGACATGGTGCAGCAGGCGAGTGGGCCGCGAGAGGTGCGGGCGGCGCGGGGGACCGGGCTGACCACGCAGGGGTGGCAGCAGGAGGCCGCCCTGCGGATGCTCATGAACAACCTCGACCCCGAGGTCGCCGAGCACCCCTCCAAGCTGGTCGTCTACGGCGGCACCGGCAAGGCCGCGCGCGACTGGCGCTCCTTCGACGCCATGGTGCGCACCCTCGAGGGCCTGAAGCAGGACGAGACCATGCTGGTCCAGTCCGGCCGGCCGGTCGGCGTCATGCAGACCCACGAGTGGGCGCCGCGGGTGCTGATCGCCAACTCCAACCTGGTCGGCGACTGGGCCAACTGGGAGGAGTTCCGCCGCCTGGAGAGCCTCGGGCTCACCATGTACGGCCAGATGACCGCCGGTTCCTGGATCTACATCGGCACCCAGGGCATCCTCCAGGGCACCTACGAGACCTTCGCCGCCGTCGCCAACAAGCGCTTCGACGGCACCCTCGCGGGCACCATCACCCTCACCGCCGGCCTCGGCGGCATGGGCGGCGCCCAGCCGCTGGCCGTCACCATGAACGGCGGCGTGGCGATCTGCATCGACTGCGACCCGTCCCGGATCTCCCGCCGGATCGAGCACCGCTACCTGGACGTCGAGGCCAAGAACCTCTCCCACGCGCTGGAGCTCGCCACCGCCGCCCGCGACAAGAAGCAGCCGCTCTCCATCGGCCTGCTGGGCAACGCCGCCGAGCTGTTCCCGCAGCTGCTGGCGATGGACGCGCCGATCGACATCGTCACCGACCAGACCAGCGCCCACGACCCGCTGAGCTACCTGCCGGTCGGCGTCTCCTTCGACGACATGGCCACCTACGCGGCCGAGAAGCCCGCCGAGTTCACCACCCGCTCGCGCGAGTCGATGGCCAGGCACGTCGAGGCGATGGTCGGCTTCCAGGACCGCGGCGCCGAGGTCTTCGACTACGGCAACTCGATCCGCGGCGAGGCCCAGCTGGCCGGCTACGACCGCGCCTTCGCCTTCCCCGGCTTCGTCCCCGCGTACATCCGGCCGCTGTTCTGCGAGGGCAAGGGCCCGTTCCGCTGGGCCGCCCTGTCCGGCGACCCGCAGGACATCGCCAAGACCGACAAGGCCGTGCTCGACCTCTTCCCGGAGAACGAGTCGCTGCACCGCTGGATCAGGATGGCCCAGGAGAAGGTGCACTTCCAGGGCCTGCCCGCGCGGATCTGCTGGCTCGGTTACGGCGAGCGCGACAAGGCCGGCGAGCGCTTCAACGACATGGTCGCCTCCGGCGAGCTGTCCGCCCCGATCGTCATCGGCCGCGACCACCTGGACTGCGGCTCGGTCGCCTCCCCCTACCGGGAGACCGAGGCGATGCTGGACGGCTCCGACGCGATCGCCGACTGGCCGCTGCTCAACGCCATGGTCAACGTCGCCTCCGGCGCGTCCTGGGTCTCCATCCACCACGGCGGCGGCGTCGGCATCGGCCGCTCGATCCACGCCGGCCAGGTCACCGTCGCCGACGGCACCGCGCTGGCCGGCGAGAAGATCCGCCGGGTGCTCACCAACGACCCGGGCATGGGCGTCATCCGCCACGTCGACGCCGGCTACGACCGGGCCGACGAGGTCGCCGCCGAGCGCGGTGTGCGCGTCCCGATGAACGAGCACGGCTCGACGGGCGAGCTGTGAGCGACCAGGGCTCCGCGAGCTTCGAACGGATGTGGGCGGAGCTGCTCCCCGTGGGCCGCTCCGCCGCGTCCGGCGGCTACCGCCGCTTCGCCTGGAACAGCGCCGACGCCGAGTGCCGGGCCTGGTTCGAGCAGC
Organism: Kitasatospora sp. NPDC089913; assembly: GCF_044748625.1. Classification (NCBI taxonomy): domain Bacteria; kingdom Bacillati; phylum Actinomycetota; class Actinomycetes; order Kitasatosporales; family Streptomycetaceae; genus Kitasatospora; species Kitasatospora sp. NPDC089913. The sequence continues at coordinate 46,948 of NZ_JBIVGI010000043.1, forward strand.
AGGCCCGCGACCGCGGCCTGCACTACGAGCTGGACCGCAACGGCAACCAGTGGGCCTGGCTCGGCGATCCGGCCGGCGAGGGCGCGGTGGTCACCGGCTCGCACCTGGACTCCGTCCCGGACGGCGGCGCCTTCGACGGCCCGCTCGGCGTGGTCTCCTCCTTCGCGGCGCTCGACGAGCTGCGCGCCCGGGGAGCGGGGCTCACCCGCCCGCTGGCGATCGTCAACTTCGGCGACGAGGAGGGCGCCCGGTTCGGGGTGGCCTGCATCGGCTCCCGGCTCACCGCCGGGGTGCTCGCCAAGGAGCAGGCGTACGAGCTGCGCGACGCCGACGGCGTCCGGCTGCCCGACGCGATGGAGCGGGCCGGCCAGGACCCGACCGCGATCGGCGCGGACGGCGACCGGCTGGCCCGGATCGGCGCCTTCGTCGAACTCCACGTCGAGCAGGGCCGCTGCCTGACCGAGGAGCACCCGGTCGGGGTGGCCAGCGCGATCTGGCCGCACGGCCGCTGGCGGTTCGACTTCCGCGGCGAGGCCAACCACGCCGGCACCACCCGGATCGAGGACCGCCGCGACCCGATGCTGACCTACGCCAACACCGTGCTCGCCGCGCGGAAGAAGGCGAAGCTCGCGGGCGCGCTGGCCACCTTCGGCAAGGTCGCCGTGGAGCCCAACGGCACCAACGCCATCGCCTCGCTGGTGCGCGGCTGGCTGGACTCCAGGGCGGCCGACGAGGCCACCCTCACCGCGCTGGTCGAGGAGATCGGCCGGGCCGCCGCCGAGCGCGGCGAGCGCGACGGGGTCGAGGTCGGGCTGACCCGCGAGTCCTACACCCCGGTGGTGGACTTCGACGGCCCGCTGCGCGACCGCCTCGCGGCCCGCCTGGGCGGCGTCCCCGTGCTGCCCACCGGCGCGGGACACGACGCCGGGATCCTCGCTTCGGCGGTCCCGACCGCCATGCTTTTCGTGCGCAACCCGAGCGGCGTCTCGCACTCCCCGGCGGAGCACGCCGAGCCGGCCGACTGCCTGGCCGGCGTCGCCGCCCTCGCCGACGTACTGGAGGACCTGGCGTGTCAGTGAACCGTGCCGACGGCACGCCGACCACCTACTGGGCGCGGCACGCCTGGCTGCCGCACGCCAACGGGCCGGTGGTCGAGCCGGACGTGCTGATCACCACCGGGCCCGGCGGCAAGATCGCCCGGGTGCAGCCGGACAGCGGGCCCTGCCCGCCCGGCGCCGTCCGGCTGGAGGGCCTGCTGCTGCCGGGGCAGGCGAACGCGCACTCGCACGCCTTCCACCGGGCGCTGCGCGGCCACGTCCAGGTCGGCTCCGGCACCTTCTGGACCTGGCGCGACACCATGTACCGGTTCGCCGGCGCGCTCGACCCGGACCGCTACCTGGCGCTCGCCACCGCGGCCTACGCGGAGATGGCGCTCGCCGGGATCACCGCCGTCGGCGAGTTCCACTATCTGCACCACGCGCCCGGCGGCGCCCGGTACGACGATCCCAACGCGATGGGCGAGGCACTGATCGAGGCCGCCGCCCGGGCCGGCATCCGGATCACCCTGCTCGACACCTGCTACCTGTCGTCCGGCTTCGGCACCGAGCCGACCAGGCCGCAGCTGCGCTTCAGCGACGGCGACGCCGACGCCTGGGCCGAGCGGGCCGACCTGCTGAAGGCCCGCGAGCACGCCCGGATCGGCGCCGCGATCCACTCGGTGCGCGCCGTGCCCGCCGAGCAGCTCGGCACCGTCGCCGACTGGGCGTCCTCCCGCCGGGCGCCGCTGCACGTCCACCTGTCCGAGCAGACCGCCGAGAACGACGCCTGCCTCGCCGCGCACGGTGTCACCCCGACCCGGCTGCTCGCCGACCGCGGCGCGCTCGGCCCGCGCACCTCGGTCGTGCACGCCACCCACCTCACCGAGGACGACATCGCCCTGCTGACCGGCTCCTCCACGACCGTCTGCATGTGCCCCACCACCGAGCGGGACCTCGCGGACGGCATCGGCCCGGCCCGGCAGCTGGCCTCCGGGGGGTGCCCGATCACCCTCGGCAGCGACAGCCACGCCGTGATCGACCCGTTCGAGGAGGCCCGGGCGCTGGAGCTGGACGAGCGGCTGCGCACCCGCACCCGCGGCCACTGGACGGCGAACGCGCTGCTCCGGGCCGGTGCGGAGGACGGCCACGCCTCGCTCGGCTGGCCGGAGGCGGGGCGGATCGAGGCCGGCGCGCTGGCCGATTTCACCGTGATCGCCCTGGACTCGGTGCGCACCACGGGTCCGGCGCCCCGGCTGGGCGCGGAGATCGCGGTGTTCGCGGCCTCCGCGGCGGACGTCCGGCACGTGGTGGTCGGCGGCCGGCACGTGGTCAGGGACGGCACGCACACCCTGGTGCCGGACGTGCCGGGTGCGCTGCGGTCCTCGATCGCGGCGCTCGGCTGCTGAGGTCCGGCATTCCCGTGGGTGACCGGGGGCGGGCGGCATCGGACCGCCCGCCCCCGCTCCCGTTCTCCCGTTCCGCAGTTCCGCTCCCGCTCCCGCTTCCGTTCCGCCCCCGTTTCCCGCTTCCCGCTCCCCGAAAGGTTCCGACGTGAGCAGCTCGACCAGCACCCCGAGCAGCAGCCCGACCATGCCGAGCACCCTGATCACCGGGATCGGCACCCTGGTCACCAACGACCCCGCGCACGGGACCGGGCCGCTCGGCGCGCTCACCGACGCGGCCGTGGTGATCGACGGCGGCACCGTCGCCTGGGTCGGCCCGGCGGCCGAAGCCCCGGCCGCCGACGAGGTGTTCGACGCGGCGGGCCGCGCCCTGCTGCCCGGCTGGGTGGACTCGCACGCCCACCTGGTCTTCGCCGGCGACCGCACCGCCGAGTTCAACGCCCGGATGTCCGGGCAGTCCTACTCGGCCGGCGGCATCCGCACCACGGTGGCCGCCACCCGGGCCGCCGCCGACGCCGAGCTCGACGCCAACCTGGCCCGGCTGGTGCGGGAGGCGCTGCGTCAGGGCACCACACTGGTCGAGTGCAAGTCCGGGTACGGGCTCACGGTGGAGGACGAGTCGCGGGCGCTGCGGATCGCCTCCTCGTACACGCCGGAGACCACCTATCTGGGCGCGCACGTGGTGGCCCCGGAGTTCGCCGACGACCCGGCGGGCTACGTCGAGCTGGTCACCGGCCCGATGCTGGACGCCTGCGCGCCGTACGCCCGCTGGGTGGACGTGTTCTGCGAGAAGGGCGCCTTCGACGGCGACCAGGCCCGGGCGATCCTCACCGCCGGGATCGGGCGCGGGCTGGTCCCCCGGGTGCACGCCAACCAGCTGACCCACGGCCCCGGGGTGCAGCTGGCGGTGGAGCTGGGCGCCGCCTCGGCCGACCACTGCACCCACCTCACGGACGAGGACGTGGCCGCGCTGGCGGGATCCTCGACGGTGGCGACGCTGCTGCCGGGGGCCGAGTTCTCCACCCGGGCGGTCTACCCGGACGCGCGCCGGCTGCTGGACGCGGGGGCGGTGGTGGCGCTGTCCACCGACTGCAACCCGGGTTCCAGCTTCACGAGTTCGATGGCGTTCTGCATCGCGGTGGCGGTGCGGGAGATGGGCATGACGCCGGACGAGGCGGTCTGGGCCGCGACGGCGGGCGGTGCGCGGGCGCTGCGGCGCACGGACGTCGGCGTGGTGCGGGTGGGGGCCCGGGCCGACCTGCAGCTGCTGGACGCGCCCTCGCCGGTGCACCTGGCCTACCGGCCGGGTGTGCCGCTGACGGCCGCGGTCTGGCGGGCGGGCGTGCGCGAGGTCTGACGGGGTGGCGGGCGGTGCGCGGGGCCGGGAGGGGGTGTCCCTCCCGGCCCCGCCGTCGTGCTCAGCCGAGTCCCAGCGACCGCCGCAGGAAGTCGAGCTGGTGGTGCAGCAGGTGCTCGGCCGTGCCGGGGTCGGCCGGTGCGTGGCCCGCGCCGGGGAGCGGCAGGAACTCGTGCGGCCGACCGGCGGCTAGCAGCGCGGCGGAGAGCCGCAGGCTGTGGGCGGGCAGCACGTTGTCGTCGGCGAGGCCGTGGATCAGCAGCAGCGGTCGGCGCAGCCCGGGGGCGTCGGGGAACAGCGAGGCGGCCTCGTAGCGCTCGGGGTGCTCGTCCGGGTGGCCGAGGAAGCGTTCCTTCCAGTGGGTGTCGTAGAGCCGGTGGTCGGTGGGGGCGGCCCCGGCGACGGCGGCGTGGAACACGTCGGGGCGGCGCAGGACGGCGAGCGCGGCGAGGAAGCCGCCGAAGGACCAGCCGCGGATGCCGACCCGGTCGAGGTCGAGCAGTCCGGGGCGGAGCGCGGCGGTGGCGTGCAGGGCGTCGACCTGGTCGGCGAGCACGGGGGCGGCGATGTCGGCGAAGACGCTCTTCTCCCAGCGGGGGCCGCGGCCGGGGGTGCCCCGGCCGTCGACGACCAGGACGGCGAAGCCCTGGTCGGCGAACCACTGGGAGGTGAGGTCCCACCAGTGCGGGGCGGCGGAGACCTTGGCCGTGGCGGGGCCGCCGTAGGGGTCGAGCAGGACGGGCAGCGGGCCGTCGCCGGGGCGGTGGCCGGCGGGCAGGAAGAGTGCGGCGCGCAGTTCGCGCGGGCCGAGCCGGAGCGGTTCGGGGCGGGCGGTGAGGACGGGCGTCTGTGCGTGCGAGACAAGGGTCGCGGCGGGCCGGCCGGGGCGGTGGACGGTGGTCCGGCCGGTGGGCGCGTCGGGTGTGCGGGCGGTGTGGACGAGCGTGCCGGCGCGGCGCACGCCGGTGTGCGTGCCGGGCTCGTGGCTGAGCCGGACGGCGCCCGCGGCCGGGTCCCACGACCAGAGGTGGGTCTCGGTCGGTTCGTCGGAGGCGGTGAACAGCACCTGCTCGCCGTCGGTCCCGAGGACGGCGCGCAACTGGAGGCCGGGCGGGGTGACGGGGGTGCCGTCGACGGTGAGGTGGCGGGTGTCGCCGTGGTCGGCGGTGTCGACGAGGGAGCCGGCGGCGGTCCGGGCGGGCAGACCGGGGAGGAGTTCGACCCAGTGCTCGTCGTGGCGTTCGGCGAGGACGCGGGTGGTGCCGTCGGCCGGGTCGACCGCGAGCGTGAGCACGGTGCGCTGGTCGCGGCTCTGCACGGCGGCGTAGGGGCCGTGGGCGTCCCAGCCGGCGGCGGTCAGGTACTCGAAGCCGGCCCGGTCCCAGCGGACCTCGGTGCGCGAGCCGTCGAGGTCGAGCAGCCAGAGGGTGACCTCGGCGTTGGCGGTGCCGGCCAGCGGGTAGCGGTGCGTGCGCGGCGGCCGGGCCGGGTCGGCGGGGGCGGCGTGGTGGAGGCGGCGCAGCGGGCGCTCGTCGACCCGGGCGACCAGCAGCCGGGCGCCGTCGGGGGACCACCAGTGGGCGCGGTGGCGGTGCATGGACTCGGCGGCGACGTGTTCGGGCAGGCCGTAGCGGACCTCCTCGTGCTCGGGTTCGGCGAGCGCGCGGTCGTCCCGGCCGTCGGCCCCGACGACCCGCAGGGCGCCGCCGCCGGCGTAGGCGATCCGGCGGCCGGTGGGGTCGGGGCGGGGGTCGTGGACCTCGGTGGCGGTGGGTACCCGGCGGACCTCGCCGGTGGCGGTGTCGGCGAGCAGCAGGGTGCCGGACAGGGCGAGGGCGGCGGTGCGGCCGGTGGCGTCGGTGGCGTACGCGGTGATGCCGCGGCCGAGGACGCGGGCGCGTTCGCGCCGGATCCGTTCGGCCTCGGGGAGGCCGTCGCCGGGGACGCCGGCGTCGGTGTCGCCGAGCGCGGCCGGGTCGGCGATCAGGCGCTCCTCGCCGGTGTCGGTGTCGAGGGCCCAGAGCCGTCCGGTCGGGTCGTCGCCGGCGCGACTGCGCAGGAAGAGCACGGTGCGGCCGTCGGCGGTGACGGCGGGTGCGGCGGGCGCGCCGAAGGTGAGGCGTCCGGTGCGGGCGAGCTGGCGGGGGAGCGAGTCGGTCGGCATGCCGGGCACCATAGGCAGATCCGGGCGGGAGGTGTCGAGAGGCGGGAGGCCGGGTGCCGGACGGGGGAGAACGGCCGGGGCCGCCGCGGATTCCTGGAATCCACGGCGGCCCCGGGTGCCGGTCGGGCCGACGTCAGTGGACGTCGCCCATCAGCCGCACGACCTTGCGGCGGTACATGTACAGCGCCGCGCCGGCGAGGATCGCCATGGCGCCCTGGACCGCGAAGTACCAGGTGGAGCCGACCACGTCGTCACCGAGGACGAGCTGGAAGATGGCGGCGACGCAGTCGCCCGCGGTGACCGCGAGGAACCACACGCCCATCATCTGGCTGGCGTACTTGGTCGGTGCCAGCTTGGTGGTGACGGACAGGCCGACCGGGGAGAGGGTCAGCTCGCCGACGGTCTGGATCAGGTAGACCGAGGCCAGCCAGAGCGGCGTGACCTTGGTGTCGCCGGAGGCGGCGGCCATCGCCAGCATCATGACGATGAACGAGGCGCCGATCATCAGCAGGCCGAAGGAGAACTTCGCGGTGGTGCTGGGGTTCTTGGAGCGGTGCGAGAGCGCCACCCAGATCCAGGCGAAGACCGGGGCCAGGGCCATGATGTACAGCGGGTTGAGCGACTGGAACCAGCTGGACGGGAAGTCGAAGCCGAACAGCGTGGACGAGGTGTTGTCCTGCGCGAAGATGTTCAGCGTCGAGCCGGACTGGTCGTAGATCATCCAGAACACGGCGGCGGCGACGAAGAACCAGATGTAGCCGCTCATCCGGGACTGCTCGGTCTCGTCGAGGTCCTTGTCGCGCTTCACCTTGGCGAAGACGAAGACCGGGATCGCGAGGCCCGCGATGGACAGCGGCCAGATCGCCCAGTTGATGGTGAAGTGGCCGGTCAGCGCGACGACCGCGTAGAAGACGACCGCGGCGGCGAGCCACAGGGCGGCCTTCTTGAAGATCGCGCTCTTCTCGGCGGCCGAGATCGGCGAGGTCACCACGTCGCTCTTGGCGCTGAGGTGGCGGGTGCCGAGCAGGAACTGGCCGAGGCCCAGGGCCATGCCGACGCCGGCGAGGGCGAAGCCCAGGTGCCAGTCGACCTTCTGGCCGATGGTGCCGATGACCAGCGGGGCGGCGAAGGCACCGAGGTTGATGCCCATGTAGAAGACGGTGAAGCCGCCGTCCCGGCGCGGGTCGTTGGGCCCGTCGTAGAGGTGGCCGACCATCGTCGAGATGTTCGCCTTGAGCAGGCCCGAGCCGATCGCGATCAGCGCGAGGCCGCCGAAGAACGACACGCTGACCGGCAGGGCCAGCAGGAAGTGCCCGATCATGATGATCGTGCCGCCGAGGGCGACGGTCTTCCGGGCGCCGAGGAAGCGGTCGGCGATCCAGCCGCCCGGGAGGGCCAGCAGGTAGACCATCGCCGTGTAGACGCTGTAGACGGCGCTCGCGACGGCGAACTTCATGCCGAGGCCGCCGTCGGTGACGGAGGCGGTCATGTAGAGCACCAGCAGGGCACGCATGCCGTAGTAGCTGAAGCGTTCCCACATCTCGCTCATGAAGAGCGTGGCGAGGCCCCGGGGGTGCCCGAGGAAGGTCTTGCCGCTGGGAGAGGCCGACTGTACGCCGGGCTCCAGGGTCGTAGACGCCATGTGTAGTGGTTCCTTGCCTGACAGCGTCCGCCAAGGGGGGTGGAGGCGGACGTGGACGAAACCACTCTACGTGGCGATATTTGGCGGCATCAGCTGACAAAAGCCGTGCATCAGGTATGGAAATGGCAAAGTCCGCGCGAGATCAGTCCACGCTATCCATGGTCGAGCAGTGATTATTCCTTCGCTTGCAAGCTCGAGGAGCAAAATCTTCGGCGAACGCGCGGGCCGGGCGTGGCGGTTGGGCCTCGGACACCCCCCGTATAACGATCACGCACTGTGAACTACCTCACGGCGGCAACGGCCGCACCCCGGCGGACTACCATCAGCCCATGACCTGTGTGCTGCTCGCCGAGGACGACCCCGCGATCTCCGAACCGCTCGCCCGGGCGCTGCGCCGTGAGGGGTACGAGGTGCTCGTCCGTGAGGACGGCCCGTCCGCACTGGCCGCCGGGCTCGGCGAGGAGGTCGACCTCGTCGTGCTCGACCTCGGCCTGCCCGAGATGGACGGCCTCGAGGTGTGCCGCCGGCTGCGCGCGGACGGCCGCAGCTGCCCCGTCCTGGTGCTCACCGCCCGCGCCGACGAGGTCGACACGGTGGTCGGCCTGGACGCCGGCGCCGACGACTACGTCACCAAGCCGTTCCGGCTCGCCGAACTGCTCGCCCGGGTCCGGGCCCTGCTCCGGCGCGGCAACGTCGACCAGCTCACCACCGGCGCGCACGGCGTCAAGATCGACATCGAGTCGCACCGCGCCTGGCTCGGCGAGGAGGAGCTCACCCTCTCCGCCAAGGAGTTCGAGCTGCTCCGGGTGCTGGTCCGGGACGCCGGCCGGGTGGTCACCCGCGAGGAGATCATGCGGCAGGTCTGGGACACCACCTGGTGGACCTCCACCAAGACCCTGGACATGCACATCTCCTGGCTGCGCAAGAAGCTCGGCGACGATGCCGCCAACCCCCGCTACATCGCCACCGTGCGCGGAGTGGGCTTCCGGTTCGAGAAGAATTAGCCCGAGCGGACGCCCCGGCCGGGGGCGCCCACCACCGTCGGGAGCGGCAGCGTGAAACGCCGAATGATCAACTCGCTGCTGGGCGTCGTCCTGGTGGTCGTCGTGGTGTTCTGCGTCCCGCTGGCGGTGGTGGAGAAGCGCACCATCGTCAGCTCCGCCCAGGACCGGGTGGACGCCGCCGCCGTCCGGGTGCTCGCCCTGGTGGAGAACCGGCTCGCCGCCAACGAGCCCGTCACCGGCGACAAGTTCGCCAACCAGGTCTCCGAGGGCCAGTACGTCGAGGTGGACATCCCCGGCCGGGCGATCGTCTCCAGCGGGCAGCGGCCCGACGGCGACCACGTGCTCAAGGCGGTCGAACGCGGCGCCAGCGGCGAGACCGTCACCGTCGAGCAGTCCCGCGAGGCGGTCGACCACGAGATCGCCAACATGCTGCTGCTGCTCGGCGTGGTCGCGCTGCTCGCCGTGCAGGCCGCCGTCGCCCTCGCCGTCTGGCAGGCCAAGCGGCTCGCCCAGCCGCTCACCGACCTCGCCGAGACCGCCGAGCGGCTCGGCTCCGGCGACCCGCGCCCGCGCGACCGCCGCTACGGCGTGCCCGAGCTCGACCGGGTCGCCGAGGTGCTCGACGTCAGCGCCGAACGGATCGCCCGGATGCTCACCGCCGAGCGCCGGCTCGCCGCCGACGCCTCGCACCAGCTGCGCACCCCGCTCACCGCGCTCTCCATGCGGCTGGAGGAGATCACCGCGCTGGCCGAGGACCCGGACACGGTCAAGGAGGAGGCCACCATCGCCCTCCAGCAGGTCGAGCGGCTCACCGACGTCGTCCAGCGGCTGCTGACCACCCAGCGCGACCCGCGCAGCCCCACCGCCGTCGCCTTCGACGTCGACGACGTGGTCAAGCAGCAGGTCGAGGAGTGGGGGCCGTCGCTGCGCGGCACCGGGCGGGTGCTCCAGGTCGAGGGACTGCGCGGGGTCACCGCCGTCGGCACCCCCGGCACGGTCGCCCAGGTGCTGGCCACCCTGATCGAGAACTCGCTGATGCACGGCGCCGGCACGGTCACCCTGCGGGTCCGGCCGTCCGGGACGTCCGTGGTGGTCGAGGTGCAGGACGAGGGCCCCGGCGTTCCGCCCGAGCTGGGCAACCGGGTGTTCGAGCGCGCGGTCAGCGGCCGCAACTCGACCGGCATCGGGCTGGCCGTCGCCCGCGACCTCGCGGAGGCGGACGGCGGGCGGCTGGAGCTGCTCTCGCTGCGGCCGGCGGTGTTCGCGCTCTTCCTCGGCCGCAGCCGGCGCGAGGTCTGAGCGGGGCCGTCGCGACCGGTCAGAACCGCTCGTCGCGGACCACGTCCAGGTCGGTGAAGGTGGGCGGCGCGTCGCAGAGCGCCACCATCTCGCGGTAGATCCGGTCGGTCTCCGGCAGGTTCGAGTTGCGCATGGCGTCCTCGTACGAGGCGAACTCGACGATCTCCACCACGTGCCGCGGGTCCGAGCGGTCGGTGCCGACCATCGCGTGGTCGACGGTCCGCCGGCCCTCGGTCTTCTCGGCCCAGCGGTCCATCAGGCCGTTGAGCTCTTCCATCCGGTCGGTCCGGCACTCGATGATCTGGACGAAGGTCATGGCGAGCCTCCTGGGTCCCCCCGGGGCCTCGATCGTTCGCCGGCCGTGCTCGCCCTCGGTCACCACTCTCCTCCTGCCGCGCCGGGGGCGGCAAGGCGGGAGGAGGGGACGGGGGAGCGCGGGCCTACTCGGCCTTGGCGAGCCGGGTGCGCTCGGCGGCCAGCACCAGCTCGGCCTGGGCGACCACCGCGGCGGCCGGGGCGTCCTGGACGGTCGGCTGCTCGGCCGCGGGCTCTGCGGGGAGTTCCGGCAGTGCCTTGAAGACCCACGTCCGGTAGGAGAAGAACCGGAAGACCGTTCCGGCGGTCAGACCGATGACGTTCTTGGCGATCAGCTGGCTGGTGGCCGAGTCGTAGCCGAGGACGTGCACCGAGAAGCCGTTGATGCCGTTCTCGATCAGCATGCCGATACCGCTGAAGATCAGGAAGAGGGTGATCTCGCGCTTGCGCGAGGCCGTGTCCCGGTCGCGGTAGAGCCAGTAGCGGTAGCCGAGGTAGTTGGTGCCGATCGCGACCGAGGTGGCGATCCAGCCCGAGAGGGAGTTGATCGGACCGGTCGCCTTCAGGCAGACCCAGAAGACACCGGCATTGACGATCACGCCGCTCAGGCCGACGATGCCGAACTTCACGACCTCGCCCTTGATCCCGCGCAGCTTCTGCGCCAGGTCCGACACCGTGGTCGTCGCCATACCGGGCTGCCTCCATGTGCGTGCGGGACGAAAGGTCGCCGGGGCGGGTGCCGCGGTTCCCTTGAGCCCTGCGTGCACGCACATGATCGGACCGCGCGTATCAGGACCTGGCCGTCCAGGCTACCCGGTTCCGCCGATCGGCTCAGCCCCCCGGGGTGGGCCTTGCCGAACCCCGGAGTAGGGACGCGGTCGCGGCGGGAGCGGTTCCACGGCCTCCGACCGGCCCGGATATCCTGGCGGGGTGACTTCCCCGGGCAACGCGAATTTTCCAGTGGTGGGCATGATCGGCGGCGGGCAGCTTGCCCGCATGGCACACCAGGCGGGCATCCCGCTCGGAGTCCGGTTCAAGCTCCTCGCCGACACTCCCCAGGACTCGGCCGCACAGGTCGTCTCCGACGTCGTCCTCGGCGACTACCGCGACCTCGACACCCTGCGCCGCTTCGCGGCCGGCTGCGACGTGATCACCTTCGACCACGAGCACGTGCCGACCGAGCACCTGCGGGCCCTGCAGGCCGACGGCATCGCCGTCCGGCCCGGGCCGGACGCGCTGGTCAACGCCCAGGACAAGGGCGTGATGCGGGCCAAGCTCGACTCCATCGGCGTCCCCTGCCCCCGGCACCGGATCGTCGCCGACCCGGCCGACGTGACCGCGTTCGCCGAGGAGGGCACCGGCTACCCGGTGGTCCTGAAGACCGTCCGCGGCGGCTACGACGGCAAGGGCGTCTGGGTGGTCGGCGACGAGGACGCGGCCGCGGCCCCGTTCCTCGCCGGTGTCCCGGTGCTCGCCGAGGAGAAGGTCGACTTCGTCCGCGAGCTGGCGGCCAACGTGGTCCGCTCGCCCAGCGGCCAGGCGGTCGCCTACCCGGTGGTGGAGAGCGTCCAGGAGAACGGCGTCTGCGCCGAGGTCACCGCCCCCGCGCCGGACCTCGACCCCGCGCTGTCCGACGAGGCCCAGCAGCTGGCCCTGCGGATCGCCGGCGAGCTGGACATCACCGGCCACCTCGCGGTCGAGCTGTTCCAGACCCGGGACGGCCGGATCCTGGTCAACGAGCTGGCCATGCGCCCGCACAACTCCGGTCACTGGAGCCAGGACGGCGCGGTCACCTCGCAGTTCGAGAACCACCTGAGGGCCGTGCTCGACCTGCCGCTCGGCGACCCCCGGCCGCGCGCCAGGTGGACCGTGATGGTCAACGTCCTCGGCGGCGACTACCCGGACATGTACCGCGCCTTCCTGCACTGCATGGCCCGCGACCCGGGGCTGCGCATCCACATGTACGGCAAGGACGTGAAGCCCGGCCGCAAGGTCGGCCACGTCAACGTCTTCGGGGACGACCTCGAGGACGTCCGTGAGCGCGCCCGCCACGCGGCCGCCTACCTGCGAGGAACGATCACCGAATGACCGCCCCCACCGCCCCCACCTCTCCTCTCGTCGGCATCGTCATGGGCTCGGACTCCGACTGGCCCGTGATGGAGGCGGCCGCCCAGGCGCTCGACGAGTTCGAGATCCCCTACGAGGTCGACGTCGTCTCCGCGCACCGGATGCCGCGCGAGATGGTCGCGTACGGCGAGAGCGCCCACAAGCGCGGTCTGAAGGCGATCGTCGCGGGCGCGGGCGGCGCCGCCCACCTGCCCGGCATGCTCGCCTCCGTCACCCCGCTGCCGGTGATCGGCGTGCCGGTGCCGCTGCGCTACCTGGACGGCATGGACAGCCTGCTGTCGATCGTGCAGATGCCGGCCGGCGTCCCGGTGGCGACCGTCTCGGTGGCGGGCGCGCGCAACGCGGGCCTGCTCGCGGTGCGGATGCTGGCCGCGTTCGACCCGGAGCTCACCGAGCGGATGACCGAGTTCCAGGCCGAGCTGAACAGCCAGGCCACCGAGAAGGGCAAGAAGCTCCGGGCCAAGGTGGCGGGTTCCGCCTCGTTCGGCTTCGGAAAGTAGTCATAAAAGCAGTCTGGTCGGATACAACAGCTCGTATGACCTCTGAGCTGCTGGATTCCACGCCCGCCGCCCTGCTGGAGCGCGCCCGGGCCGTCCTTCGCACCGCCCCCGTGGTGGACGGCCACAACGACCTCCCGTGGGCGATGCGCGAGCAGGTCGGCTACGACCTCGACGCGCTCGACCTGGCCGCCGACCAGAGCACCCGGCTGCACACCGACCTCGTCCGCCTCGCCGCGGGCGGGGTCGGCGCGCAGTTCTGGTCCGTCTACGTGCCCAGCCGGCTCGCCGGGGACCACGCCGTGAGCGCCACCCTGGAGCAGATCGACTTCGTGCACGCCCTGGTCGACCGCTTCCCCGACCGGCTGCGGCTCGCGCTCACCGCCGACGACCTGGAGGCCGCCCGCGCCGAGGGCCGGATCGCCTCCCTGATCGGCGCCGAGGGCGGTCACTCGATCGACTGCTCGCTCGCCACCCTGCGCGCCCTGCACGCGCTCGGCGTCCGCTACATGACGCTCACCCACAACGACAACACGCCGTGGGCCGACTCCGCCACCGACGAGCCCGCGGCCGGCGGCCTCACCGCCTTCGGCGAGGAGGTCGTCCGGGAGATGAACCGGCTCGGCATGCTGGTCGACCTCTCGCACGTCTCCGCCGACACCATGCGCGACGCCCTGCGGGTCAGCGAGGCCCCGGTGCTGTTCTCGCACTCCTCGTCCCGCGCGGTCTGCGCCCACCCGCGGAACGTCCCGGACGACGTGCTCGCCCGCCTCGCCGACAACGGCGGCGTCGCGATGGCCACCTTCGTGCCCAAGTTCATCCTGCCCGCCGCGATCGAGTGGACCGCCGCCGCCGACGAGAACATGCGCGCCCACGGCTTCGACCACCTCGACACCACCCCGGCCGGGATGGCCTGCCAGCGCGCCTACGAGGAGGCGAACCCGCGCCCGGTCGCCACCGTCACCACCGTCGCCGACCACCTCGACCACATGCGGGAGGTCGCCGGCGTCGACCACATCGGCATCGGCGGCGACTTCGACGGCACCGCGTTCCTCCCGGACGGCCTCGACGACGTCGCCGGCTATCCCAACCTGATCGCCGAACTGCTGCGCCGCGGCTGGTCGGAGGGCGACCTCGCCAAGCTCACCTGGCACAACGCCGTCCGCGTGCTGCGCGACGCGGAGAGCGCCGCCGCCCGCCTGCGCGAGGCGGGGCGGGCACCGTCCATCGCCACCCTCGCGCGCCTGGACGGCTGACCCCTTCCGCACGGCCGACCCCGTGGGCCCGGTGGGGCGGTCCGAGCGCCCCACCTGGCCCGCGAGGTCGGCGCCCGACCGGCCCCGGCGGGCTCAGCCCAGCCGCGGGAACTCGATCGCGGGGCACTTGTCCATGACCATCTCCAGCCCGGCGGCGGTGGTCCGGGCGTAGGCCGCCTCGTCCACCACACCGAGCTGGAACCAGACCGCCTTCGCCCCCACCGCCACCGCCTGGTCCGCCACCTCCCCGGCCAGTGCGCTGTTCACGAACACGTCCACCACGTCGACCTCGAACGGGATGTCCGCGAGGGAGGCGTACCCCGGCTCGCCGAGGACCGTCTCGGCCTTCGGGTGCACGGGCACGATCCGCTTGCCGCGTTCCTGCAGGAACCGGGCCACGCCGTGGGCGGCCCGGGCGGTGTTGGTGGACAGGCCGACCACCGCCCAGGTGTCACCCCGACCGGTGAGGATGGAGCGGACCGTCGCTTCGTCGCCGTAGTTCGTCATGCCCGGGGCAACGAAGGCCGGTGGCCCGGGATTCCCGTCAGCTCGGGCGGCCGAGCGCGCGGTAGGTCCAGCCGGCGGCGCGCCAGGCGTCGGCGTCCAGGACGTTGCGGCCGTCGAGCAGGCGGCGCTCGGCCACGACCGCGCCCAGCTCGGCCGGGTCGAGCGCGCGGAACTCCTGCCACTCGGTGAGGTGCAGGACGACGTGCGCGCCCTCGGCGGCCTCCAGCGCGGAGTCGGCGTAGGCGAGCCCGGGGAACATCTTGCGCGCGTTGTCCATCGCCTTGGGGTCGTAGACGGTGACCTGCGCGCCCTGGAGCTGGATCTGGGCGGCCACGTTGAGCGCGGGCGAGTCGCGGATGTCGTCCGAGTTGGGCTTGAACGCGGCGCCGAGGACGGCGATCCGCCGGCCCAGGAAGCCGCCGGCGCACTGCTCGCGCGCCAGCTCGACCATCCGGGAGCGGCGGCGCATGTTGATCGAGTCGACCTCGCGGAGGAAGGTCAGCGCCTGGTCGGCGCCCAGTTCACCGGCCCGCGCCATGAACGCCCGGATGTCCTTGGGCAGACAGCCGCCGCCGAAGCCCAGACCGGAGTTGAGGAACTTGCCGCCGATCCGGTCGTCCAGCGCGAGTGCCGCGCTCAGCTGGGTGACGTCCGCGCCGGCCGCCTCGCAGACCTCGGCCATCGCGTTGATGAAGGAGATCTTGGTGGCCAGGAAGGAGTTGGCCGCGGTCTTCACCAGCTCGGCGGTCGCGTAGTCGGTGACCAGGAACGGCACCCCGGCGGCGATCGGCTCGGCGTACACCTCGCGCAGCAGTTCCTCGGCCCGCCCGCCGCGGGCGCCGATCACGATCCGGTCCGGGCGCAGGGTGTCCTGGACGGCGAAGCCCTCGCGCAGGAACTCGGGGTTCCAGGCGAGCTCGGCGCCCTCGCCGACCGGGGCCAGCGCGGCCAGCCGCTCGGCCAGCCGGCCCGCCGAGCCGACCGGCACCGTGGACTTGCCGACCACCAGCACCGGGCGGGTCAGGTGCGGGGCGAGCGAGTCGATCGCGGCGTCCACGTACGACATGTCGGCCGCGAACTCGCCCTTGCGCTGCGGGGTGTTGACGCAGACGAAGTGCACGTCGCCGAACTCGGCGGCCTCCTGCGCGGAGGTGGTGAAGCGCAGCCGCCCGGTCGAACCCTCGTGCCCCGCCACGTGCTTGAGCAGCAGCTCGGACAGGCCCGGCTCGTACATCGGGACCTGGCCGGCGGTGAGGGTGGCGATCTTCTCCGGGTCGATGTCCAGACCCAGCACCTCGAAGCCGAACTCCGCCATGGCGGCGGCGTGGGTGGCGCCGAGATAGCCGGTACCGATCACGGAGATGCGGAGGGTCACGGTTTCCCCTTCGGGCGGGCGACGGGCGAGGGTGGACGCGGTCCCACCGGGCCGCGCCCACCGATGCTATCCGGCCGTGGGGAAAGCGCCCAGACCGTCCCGGTTCCGGCCGTTGTCCCGAAAGCTCCCCGCGTGGCCCGGGGCGGCGGCACAATACGCACATGGAGCCGGAGGACGAGCAGTCTGGCGAGCCCGCGCAGCGGCCGGTGCCGTCCGGCCTGAGCCTCTTCGAACCGGCGGCCGCTGCGCCGGGTGCCGAGGAGGGCCCTGCCGACGACGCCGAGGACCCGTCGCCGGACCGCGAGCAACCGGACCGCGAGCATCCGGACCGCGAGCCGCCCGACCGCGAGCCGCCCGACCGCGAGCCGCCGGCCCGGCGCCGCCGGACCCGCCGGGTGCTGCTCTGGACCCTCTCCGCCCTGCTCGTCCTCGTCGTCGGCGGCTGCGGCGCCCTCTGGTGGACCGCCGAGCACTACGCCTCCTCCGTGCACCGGATCCCGGACGCCTTCCCGACCGCGCCGGAGTCGGCGCAGCCGAAGCCCGTCCCGGGCAGCGGGCTCAACCTGCTGCTGGTCGGTCTGGACGCCCGCTCCGACACCCCCACCACCGGCAGCGCGGCCAAGGCCCCGGCCTGGCAGGCCGGGGCGGCCCGCAGCGACACCATGATGCTGCTGCACCTCTCCGACGACCGGAGCTCGGCGACCCTGGTCTCGCTGCCCCGGGACAGCTGGGTGCCGGTCCCGGGGCACGGCGAGGCCAAGCTGAACGCCGCCTACTCCTGGGGCGGCCCGGCCCTGATGACCGAGACCGTGCAGAACCTCACCGGCATCCGGATCGACCACCTCGCCGTGATCGACTGGAACGGCTTCCGCGCCCTCACCGACGCCGTCGGCGGTGTGGACATCACCGTTCCGCGCACCATCGAGGGCGTCGGCGAGGCCCGTGCCTGGGAGGCCGGCACCCACCACATGGACGGTGCCACGGCCTTGCTCTACGTCCGCGAGCGCTACGGGCTGCCCGGCGGCGACCTCGACCGGACCAAGCGCCAGCAGAACTTCCTGCGCGCCCTGATGCTCAAGGTGATGGACTCCGGCACGCTCACCAGCCCGTCGCGGCTGGGCGGTCTGCTGGGCACCGTCGGCGAGGTGGTCAGCGTGGACGACCGGCTGTCCAACACCGACCTGTTCCAGCTCGCCTGGGGCCTGCGCTCGCTGCGTGCCGACAGCGTCCGTTTCATGAACGCGCCGTTCGGCGGGTTCGCCACCCGGGGCGAGCAGAGCGTGGTGCTGCTGGCGGACCGCCCGGCGGCGCAGCTGTGGGAGGCGATCCGCAACGACCGGACGGACCAGTACTTCCAGGAGCACCGGGCCGGCGACACCCTCGGCACGGACGTGGACTGACCGGAAACACATGTCCTAGGCAGTCGCAGGTCGGCGCCCTAGGATCACTACCCGGCGGTAACCGACCGGCCGCAGGGCCGGCACGACTCTTCGAAGAGGCAGGCATCATGGCGGGCGGCGCAGGCGCGGCGGACTTCGATCTCTTCCGGATCTCCGAGGAGCACGTGATGCTCCGTGAGGCGGTGCGTTCGCTGGCCGAGGCGAAGATCGCTCCGTTCGCGGCGG